>JAISYA010000126.1 GCA_031270205.1 Treponema sp. | reverse complement strand
TCCGGCCGGCGTAGTCCGATAATCAATCATCGATTTTTCATCAAGCGTACAGCAGTTTACCTCTAGCCATCGGGACGGCGCGGCCCAGAGAACTTGCCGTTTCGATCCATTCCGCCATTGTTACTTCGACATTCTTTATAGCGTCTCCATAGGTTTGACCATCAGCCATGCACCCGGCCAACTCCGGCACCTCGGCGATATAAGCATTATCCGCTTCACTCCAATAAACAATAATCTCGTATTTACTCATCCCGCACCTCCAAACCATATTTTATTATAACATTTCTGACCTGCTTTACTTGATACGGTTTAGCATTTGAGCCATTAGGCTGGATATTTAATATTTCCTCAATATCTAGGCGATAGTAAATATGATGACTCCCCTTGATTCGTTCTTGAAAGCCCATGGCGCACAACAACTTCGTCAAATCAGAGAATTTAAAGGCCATATCCTGTCTGCCAGACAAAATACTCTGTATCAGTTTTTCATATTTACTCATTATTGCTCCCGATATATTAACGCTATACCCCCCGTAGCACAGGAAACAGCAGGAGTTGTATGCCGCGTGTCTCAATCTCCGCCGCATCCGCCGCCCCAGCGCGTCGTAGGCGTAGCGGCTCGTTGTACGGTTTTTTTCCACGTGGCTCGTTACTTCGGAATAGACCATCCGGTTCGCTCCGTTGTATTGGTATGCCGGTTCACGGCGCAGCCCCTTTTCACTGAGCAGGTTTCCGTCCTTATCATAACTGTAGTCTATATCGCCCTTCTGTATCAACCGGTTTTCAGCGTCATAGGCGTAAGTGATGATTCCCCAGGGCGTGGTCTTTCTTGCCCGGTTCCCGTTCTTGTCGTAGGTATAACTTTCCCGTCACACCATCTGATTCGCCGTTACCATGTTACCCCGGGCCGCTCCCACTCGGTTCAGTACATTCCGTAGCGCCGTTACTTCACTCCCATTAAAGCTGTACTGGCTGCGAGTTTTCCCCCGGCGTCGTACGTATACCGGATTACCCCCGTCTCCCCTTCTGCCCGGATAATGTTTCCCCCAAGCACTCCTGCGTTACCGAGGCTTATGGTGTCGTTGTTGGTATCTTTGCCGTTCACCAGGCTTGAAAATATTTTGGACGAAACCTGCGACATTTTGTGTTACCCGTAGGCTCAGGGGTTACTCAATAGACACCATACTCATACACTCATCAGTCTGTCCCAGAATACAAACGATTTATATGTTCTAAGAACAAGCTTTGTTGGGACTACTGTTGTTATTATCTCACCATCTTTTATATATTCAACAGATACTTCAACTGTGATATTCTTATTCCTCTTCTTATTAACATCTGAAGTAGAAATTATTTTTATTAGTTCGTTGTCTATGAAACTTTTATTTAATAAACCAGCGTATTCACGAAAAAAAACACTGTTTTTAATTTTCTGTTCTTTTAAGTATATATGTTTTTTTACATCTACTATCACCTGTCCATCAGTAAAATAGTCACTGGTGAATTTGCATGATTTAATATATATGTCGCTAATATTATTATCATTTGATGTAACCCACACAACAAGCTTAGCAAATATAGCAAAACGATCTAATGGAATATCGTTAGGGCTATAAACATGAAAAATTAATCCGTCCCGTAAATATTGTTCGATCTCAGGGGATATTTTTCCTGACATATAATATTCATCGAAGTACTTCGCTTCTTCGTTAATAAGACGTATGGTAGTATTCATATCACATCCTCCAAAGGAAAATAATAGTAAAAGCAGCGAGAATATAATATAAATTATTTTCATTTGCCACACCCCTTACTTTTTGAAGTATTGGAACGGTCATTCCCTAAAATCGCATACGGCAAAATATCTGCAAAAAAATGACCTGCTGCACGGGTACCATATTCTACATTCCCACCAAGAGCAGGTTTCCGTCCTTATCATAACTGTAGTCTATATCGCCCTTCTGTATCAACCGGTTTTCAGCGTCGTAAGTATAGGTTATCGTCCCCCAGGGCGCGGTTTTGGACCAGGCTCTTGCGGTGACCCTACGATACTGGAAGTACCGGTTCCCCATGTAGAAAGCCCGGAACATCATGTAGAGCAGGTGGAACGTGCGTTTGCACAGAAATATTCGTGGTATACGGGATGTTTGAAATGCCGGTAACCGCATGGCTACAGGACAAGCCAAGATCGGCTTGCTAGCAAGCGTGTAGCGGACTTTCACCGCAGGTTACTGCCCATGTGCGGCGCACTATAAAAAAACCGCCGGCGGCGGTTTTTACAAC
Source organism: Treponema sp. (assembly GCA_031270205.1). Classification (GTDB taxonomy): domain Bacteria; phylum Spirochaetota; class Spirochaetia; order Treponematales; family Breznakiellaceae; genus WQXQ01. The sequence continues at coordinate 8,211 of JAISYA010000126.1, read as the reverse complement.
GGGAGCGACGGGGCTTGAACCCGCGATCTCCGGCTTGACAGGCCAGCGTGATAAACCAGCTTCACTACGCCCCCAATGATCAATTCAATCTATCAAAATTGTAAAAAATAGTCAAGTACATCCCTGGACTGTTCTGTTCAGTCCCTGCTTTTTTTTACCACCACGCGGCGGCCTTCTTTGGGTGGGCGGCCCTTGCGCGGGCGCTCCGGGGCGGTCTCTTTGCGGGCGGATGCTTCACCGCGGGCTCGATTTTCGGCGCGGCCCGAGCGTCGCTGTTCCCGCATCGCCTTTTCCAGTACCCGCAGGGATTCGTCAAAACCTTTGAGGAATTCCGGAAGATCGTCGGCAAAGAGGATTACCGACTGGCGCTCGAAGCCGCCCGTTTCGCGGTTTTTGCTTTCCACAATATTGAGGTAGAGGTCCCCCATGCGGTTTTCCTTGATATTGAAAAAATAGGTCCTGTTCGGCAGTAATACCCTCGTCGAAAACAGTTCCCCCCGTACTCCCATGTTTAGCTCCTTTCATCGGCCTCAAGCGTCATGCGGCGCTGCCATTCGATTAAATCCCGCTCCAGCCGCCGATCCGAGCCTTCGGCATCGGCCATGATCCGGAACACCGGCTCGGTGGCGGAGCCACGCATCCAGATTGAGGCGATGGCCCTGCCCTCAGCGTTGAGAAAACGGATGGTCAGCCCGCCCCTGCCGGCCTCGCCAAAGCGGCTTATGCCCCGTTTTTCTTCCATACCATTATACGCTATAGCTTCCCAGTTATGTATGCCGTAGCGGGCCTTGAGGGTGTCTTTGCGGTTTTCCCATTCACGCAAAAACAGCTCTTGGTAGCGGTCTTTCAAAAGGGCGTGGTCTTTCGTGTTGATCCGCAGCAGGGCCTCTTTTTCGTAAGCGCTGGTGGTAACAAAGGGGGGCAGGCTGGCAATGATGTCCGCGAGGCCGTAGTCGCTGTGGTACAATTCCGCCTGATCGGAAAGATCGCACCAGAGTTCAAACAGCCCGGGCCGCTCCCCGCCGCGCAACGAAAGCAGTTTGACGAGGGCAAGCACGGTATTAATCGGGTCCCGTACCGCCGAGGGGTGGGTGATGTTGCCGCCGGCGGAACCTTCCCCCAGTATACGCACGGTATATCCCTTGCCCCGCAGCCTGCGGGCAAGGCCCACTACATTGGCCTCCCCCACCTCGGAACGGAACACGGAAACGTCAAAGGCCCTGGCGATCCGGTCTACCCGCATGGAAGTGGGATCATTCACCGCGACGGCGACTTTGGTAAGGGCGTTGCCCTTGTTGTCGTAGGCAAGCGCGCCGGTCCACACCAGGTGGGCAAGCTCGGCCACGCAGGCCAGGGCGAACACTTCCTGGGCCTCCAGTATGCGGGCCTTTGCCAGGGATTCGTCCCACACCACCAGGTTGCCCCGGTCGCCGTCACAGTCGGGCACATAGCCCAACATAAACGCCGGGTCCCTGCGGTACAGTTCCTCCAGAAAAAGCCGGCAGGGTTCCAGGGCTTCCCCTTCGGGGACAATGCGGTGGGCTATTTCGCCCGGCCGCCCGTTGATCGAATCGAAACGGAGACCCAGGCCGGAAAAAAAATCCCGGTCGATAGAGAGTGTCCGGGCGGAACCGTTAAAGTCGCAGGCTATGCCCAGGGGGCGCTCCGCGAGGCCCGCCTTGAGCGCGGAAGCGAGGGCGGGGTTTTCTCCCAGGGCCACTTCGGAGATGAAATCAAAGTAGGCCTGCCGTGCCTCCCGCTTTGCCCCCTCTTCCGCAGAGATGACTTTTTGAAGCGCGGCGGGATCGGCGGAGGCAAGCAGCTGTTCAAGCCGGGCAACGCAGTTGTCTTCCGCCAAAACCGAACGAAACGCGCCGATGAGTTTGAGCGTTTCTTCCGGGCCCAGTACGCCGCCGTCCGCAGGACCGAATTTCAGACCGTTGTGGCCGATGGGGTTGTGGCTGGCGGAGATAAAGATAAAGCCAACGCTGTCCGTTGTGGCCGCGCCCAGGCTGCGGGCCCAGGCCATAATTTCGGGGGCGGCGGTAACGCCGGCATAACGGACGGCGCAGCCTGATCCCAGTAAAACGGGGATCAGCGCTTCGGCAATAGCCCGGCCCGTGGGCCGGGTGTCGGCGCCCACGAGCGCCAGCGGCTTACGGGAGCCGCCGGCCGCGCCCTCACTGCGGACCCCGGCTATATATTCAGAGAAAACCAGGGCGGCCGCAGCCGCGATTATCCGACTTGCCGCTGATATCAGGTCTGTTCTGTCTTCCTCCGCGCCTGAGGCGGCAAACACGCCCCGCCAGCCGGATGCGGACAGGATCATGCCCTCAAGGGCCGCGTGGACATTTTCTTTTGAAATCATGGACACTCAGTATATCCGGTCTTGCGTATCGGAGCAATAGACCGGGGATGCGCTCGGCGCTTTGCATATTCTTACTAATTTTGATATAATTAGAGTATGTCCGTGAATGAGCGCTCATTTCCAGTAATCATTCGTATTTATTCGCGTCAATTCGCGGACTCCATTATAAACGCAAGACGGAGATGCTAATGGCCGAGAATAAAATAGAATCGCAACAAATTCCCCGGCGGGTTTATGTTGATTATAACGCCACTACCCCGCTGAAACCCGCAGTGAAAGCGGCGATAATAGAAGATTTGGAGGTGTATGGGAACGCTTCCAGCATGCACGCGTCGGGGCGGCTGGCACACGCAAGGGTAGAACAGGCCCGGAGCGCGGTGGAAAAACTTTTGGGCGCGCCCGCGGGCACAGTTATTTTTACTTCGGGCGGCTCTGAATCCAACAATACGGTGTTTCAGACGATGCGGCGTCTTGCTTCCGGGCCGGACGGCCGTCCCCTGGCCGCGGGCCGTAACGAGTTTATCACTACCGCCGTAGAGCATCCCTGCGTGCTTAATTCCGCGCGGGACCTTAAAAGCCTGGGCTTTAAGGTGATCATTCTGCCGGTGGACGAGTACGGCAAGCTCAGAATGGATGAACTGCAAAAAGCCCTCAACGACAAAACCCTCTTTGTGTCGGTCATGGCGGCTAACAACGAGATCGGCACTATCCAGAACATCAAAGAGATAGCGGGCATGGCCAAGGCCGCGGGCGCGTGGATGCATACCGACGCGGTGCAGGCGGTGGGAAAGATCCCCCTGAGCGTGGAAGATCTGGGCGTGGATTACCTCACCATGTCGGCTCACAAGATATACGGCCCCAAGGGAGTGGGCGCCCTGTATGTCCGCAAAGGCGCGCCGCTGTCGGCGCTGATCCACGGCGGCCATCAGGAAGACGGCCTGCGGGCCGGGACCTACAACAACATCGGCATCCTGGGTTTCGGCAGGGCCGCGGCCATCGCCGCCGCTGAGGTTGAAATATACGGCAGGGAGATTTCGGCCCTCCGCGACCGGCTGTGCGCAGGGCTTGCCGCAGCCATTCCCAATATCAAAATAAATGGCCATCCTGAGGATGTGCTGCCCAATACCTTGAATGTTTCTTTCCCCGGCGCGGAGGGCGAGGCGATTCTGCTTTCCATGGACATAATGGGGATAGAGGCTTCCACCGGTTCCGCCTGCGCTTCGGGAAGCCTTGAACCTTCCCATGTATTGCTGGCCATCGGAGTAGGGCCGGAACTGGCCCACGGTTCCATTCGTTTTAGTTTGGGATGGGGGAACAGCGCCGGGGATATCGACTACATTATCGAGAGTCTTCCTCCCATCATTGCCCGGCTCAGGGCAATGTCCACCCTTACACCGGACGCGGCGCGTTAAAAGGAGATAGTATGTCCGATTGGCTTTATTCAGATACGGTGAAGGATCATTTTACCAACCCCCGGAATGTGTTATTCGAAGACGAGGCAAGTTTTGACGCCGACGCCAGGGGGCAGACGGGGAATATCAAATGCGGGGATCAGATGCTGATGCTCCTCAAGATCAAGGACGATGTTATCACCGATGTGCGCTGGAAGACCTACGGCTGCGCCAGCGCCATCGCCTCCACCAGCATGCTCTCCGAAACTATCAAGGGCATGTCCATTGAGGACGCCTACAAGATAAAGCCCGAAGACCTGGTTGAAAAACTGGGGGGGCTGCCGGATTACAAGATACATTGTTCCGTGTTAGGCGACAAGGCCCTGCGCTCCGCCATCGACGACTACCTTGCCAAAACCGGCAGGCCCGGCATGCTCAGGGAAGAAGCAATGGAGATATGCCACTGCCTGGGAATCACCGACAAGGACATTGAAGCCGCCTTCCACAAGGGCGCACGCACCTGGGAGCAGCTTCAGCAGGCCACCAAGATCGGCACCGTCTGCGGAAGCTGCAGGCAAAAAGCCTCGGAACTGCTCCACGGACTGGGGCATATATACGGGAATTAAGGAAAACCGCGGATCACCTAAAAGATTATTGACCCTATTGCAATGATTGTAAAGGCATGATATAAGTAAATAACCACGAAATTGCTCCATGCGGGGGTAAATCTGGTCAAGCGGCCGTTATATAACGGTATTATCCAAGCTTCCCAAGCTTGTGACGCGGGTTCGACTCCCGTCGGCCGCTAAAAAGGTAAATCCTTAGGAGGCTGTTCCTCTGGAGTGGGCCTCCGTTCCGGTACAAGTCAACGCTAAAGATACCGCGGGGCTTGCCCAGCGGAGGCTCATTTCTCTTCCAGGCCGCGAATATGGAGATACACGGTATTTTTGGAAATTTTCAATTCTGCCGAAATAAGCTGTACGGCGTTTTTCAGTTTGAAAATCCCCTGATGAAAAAGTATCGTTACGATTTCCTTGTTTTTCAGATACTGGGGAATCCTGTCATCCGCTTCCACTTCACTTTTGGCTTTTTCCAGCGACTGGGCGATAAGCTCATGGGAATCACTGCTGAAATTTTCGCTGACAAAATCCGATTGGGGAACAAAGGAAAAATTCTGTAAAAGTGAACTTAAAGGACTGTCCAGATACAGGTTGATACAGAGCAGGCCGACTGCTTTTTGGCTTTCGCCAAATATCACGATGGTGGTTGAGCGCACCGGCTTGCCGTACTTGCTTTTGGACGTGTAACTGACAAAGGGCTTTGATGCGTCGGTTTTTTGAATCTGTTCGAGCATGGAAAGGGCCAGGTCCGTGATGGGCGCGCCCTCTTTGCGGCCCGAGTGAAAACCGTTAATGATCTTTATAATGGAATGATCGAGATCGGCCAGGTCGTGTAACACAAACTCAAACGCTTCCCCATAGTAGGAGGCAAGCCCTTCCATAGTTGCTTTGTAGGAATCGATGATCAGCCGATCCGCCGGGGAAAACCGCCCGGAAGAACTGTCTTTTGCCTGGTTTTTCTGCTTTGCCACGATTAACTACTCCGCGCCGGCGGATCATCCCTTTTTGTAAAACGTGTCTTCCAGCGGAAGCCGCCCGCGGAATTTTTTGTCTTTGGCGTAATACGCCCCGGCAATGGACGGAGTTACCGGAATAGTGGCCAGCTCTCCCACGCCCTTGGCCCCATATACCAGAGGCGGGGGATTCCTGGGCTTCACAAAAATGACCTCCATTTGAGGCGATTCGGTTGCCCGGATCAACCCAAGGGTTCCGTACTTCGCTTTTGGATACCCCCCTTCCATGGGGAAGTCTTCGGTCAGCGCGTAACCCATGCCCATGAGCAGCCCCCCCTCAATTTGGCCCTCGGCTGATTTGGGATTCACCACCGAGCCGATGTCGTAAACGGCGGTGAGTTTTTCCACCTTCCCGCTGGCGTCGAGAATTGTCACAACGACGGCGTAACCGTAGGCCACATGGCTTACCGGATTGGCCTTGCCGCTGTCCATCGGATCGGTGACGCCCGAATATTCGCCGTAGAATTCCTGCCCCTTCTTGATACGGGCAGGATCGCCGCCTGCCTTGTCCAGCGCCTCTTTCAGTTTCAGGGCCGCCCGCCTGGTTGCCTCGCCGGTAAACACCGTCTGTCTGGACGCGGTAGTGGTTCCCGAATTGGGAGTGCGTTTGGTGTCGGGCGGCTCGACATAAAAGGCCTCAGGCGGAAGACCCAGTGTTTCGCAGGCGATCTGCACGAGGACCGTGGCAAGCCCCTGGCCGATGCAGGCGGCGCTTGTTCTGATATGCACAAGCCCGTCATCTTCCAGCGAAAAAATGCAGCGGCCCACATCGGGCAGGCCCACGCCTATGCCCGAATTTTTGAAAGCGCAGGCAATGCCGGCGTGCCTGCCTTCGGCTACGGCTTTTTCGTAAATGTCTTTTGCCGCGAGAAGACAAGCCTCAAGCTCCGCATCGCCGCCCGCGATCTGGCCGTTAGGCAAAACTTCGCCGGGTTTTATGGCGTTACGGAAGCGTATCTCCCAGGGGCTGATGCCGGCCATTTCGGCCAACAGATTCAGGTTGCTTTCCGTGGCGAAACAGCTCTGGGGCACGCCGAAGCCCCGGAACGCGCCGCCGGGGATGTTGTTGGTATAAACCGCCTTGCCGTCAATATCGATCACCTGGTAATTGTAGGGCCCGGCGGCGTGAGTACAGGCCCGTTGCAGTACCGGCCCGCCGAGGCTGGCGTAAGCGCCGGTATCGGAAACAAGGACCGCCTTCATGGCGGTAAGCCTGCCGTTTTCGTCGCAGCCGGTGGTAAATTCCAGTTCCATGGCGTGCCGCTTGGGATGGAGGTTAATGCTCTCCTGCCGCGAGAGCAGTACCTTCACCGGCTTTCTCAAAACCCAGGCGGCAAGGCAGGCGTGGTGCTGAACGCTCATGTCTTCTTTCCCGCCGAAACCACCGCCCACAAGCCGGCCCATGACGTGCAGCTTTTCCGGCGCTATCCCCAACATGCGGGAACATTCCCGCTGCTCATCGTAAACGCTCTGCCCGGCGGAATAGAGGGCCAGGCCGTCTTCGCCTTCGGGCATGGCAATGGCGCACTCAGGTTCCATAAAGGCGTGCTCGGTAAAGGGAAGCGAGTAACGGCGGCTCACCATATATTTTGATTTTGAGAGAACTTCGTCGGCATTGCCCCGCGAGAGATGTTCGTGGGAGAGGATGTTTTGTGCTTTATTATGAATAAGCGGCGCGCCCTCCGCCATTGCCGCCCGGGGGCTGGTCAGCGCTTCCAGCGCTTCGTAGTCAACTTTTACCATGGCCTTTACTTCGTCAAGGCTTTCCCGGCGCCCGCAAACCACCAGCGCCACGGCGTCGCCGATAAAGCGGGTGATTCCCCCTTCAGCTATCATCACATCGTAGTCGGAGATAAAGGCCAGGTGGCCGATTTTGATATTGCCCGGCACGTCTTTCGCGGTAAGGACGGCGGCGCAGTCAGGATGCGCCAGGGCCGCGGAAGCGTCGATTTTCAGTACTTTGGCGCGGGGATAAGCGGAGCGGAGGGCCGACGCGTGCAAGATCCCCTCAAACTCTAAATCATCAACATATTTCCCCGTGCCCAGGGTCTTCGCTTCGGCGTCCAGCCGGTGAAAGTTTTCCCCGAGAAGTCCGGAAAATTTCGTGAGCGGAACCGGCGCGTTTTCGCGGAAAAGCCGGGCGGCAATGTTAATCGCCTCTACAATTTTTACATAGCCGGTACAACGGCATATATTGGAGCGAATCGCCTTTCGAATCGCCTCTTCGTCGGGGTTGTTGTTTGTGTCAAGAAGCGCCTTGGCGCTCAACACCATGCCGGGAATACAAAAACCGCACTGTACCGCCCCGGCTTCGGCAAAGGCGAATGTGTACACGTTTTTTTCACGTTCCGAAAGGCCCTCGACGGTAACAACGTTTTTCCCCTCAACCCTGCCCACAGGAGTGACGCATGAACGAAGCGGCTTCCCGTCCGCCAGTACCGTACACGCGCCGCAGGCCCCGGAGCCGCAGCCGTTTTTTGCCGCGGTCAGACGCAAGTCCCGCCGCAAAAAATCAAGCAGTTTTGTGTCGGCGCTGCCCTGAACCTGCTTTCCGTTCACCGTAAGAGCAGTTGTTTTGTTTTTGTTTTGCCCCTGTTCCATATAAAATATAGTTCAGTGTAACGCTGTATTTTTTTTCAGTCAAGTGAGCCTGTTCCAAAACTAATTGACTGTGCGCTCACGTTCCCGGCATAACCGGGGGCACGGTTTTGGACCAGGCTCTTGCAGTTTTTCAGGCTAAAGCCTTACAAAACTGCGTTTTTTAAAGGTTGCTGTTCCAAAACTGAAGTTTTGGAACAGTCAAATGAGCGCGTCCGCTG
>JAISYA010000079.1 GCA_031270205.1 Treponema sp. | reverse complement strand
CCTGATACACAAAGACAGAAATTTATTAAAGGCTATTTGTTTTGAGCGTCCCGATTATATACCGATGACGTTTCATATTAACGATGCCTGTTATAATACGTATCCCCGGGAAGCGCTTTTCGATCTGATGGAAGAACACAAATTCCTCTTCCCTGATTTTATCCGGCCATCGCCCTCAATGCGGCCGGATTATCTGCCCAATGCCCTTGCCGCCTGTCCCTATACGGACAGTTTCGGGTGTGTCTGGAAAACCGTCATGGACGGCATAACCGGAACTGTGGTGGGACATCCCCTTGAGGATTGGAAAGCCTTTGCCCATTACAAAATGCCCGATCCGGATACAAGCAACGGATTGATGTGCGTTGACTGGGACGGGGAGAGGGATCGGATTCGGCGCGCAAGGGAAGCGGGTAATGTTATTCACGGCGGACTTCGCCACGGGCATACTTTTCTGCAGCTTTGTGATCTGCGGGGCTATGAAAACGTAGTGATAGATATGGTTGAAGAGGAACCAAACCTTCTTGTCCTTATTGAACAGCTGGAACAATTCAATATGGCCATAGTTAACCGGTACATTGATATGGGCTGCGACATTATCACCTATGCGGAAGACCTGGGATTGCAGTCCGGCCCCATGCTTTCGCCGGCATTATTCAGGCGTTACATAAAGCCGTCATATAAACGGCTGATGAAACCTGCCAAAGACAAAAATATTATTCACATGCATTCCGATGGTGACATCCGGCTGCTGATTGATGATTTGATTGATGACGGGATAAATGTGATTAACCTTCAGGACAGAGTAAACGGCGTTGATTGGATAGCGGACAGGCTTGGGGGTAAAATCTGTGTGGACCTGGACATTGACCGGCAGCAAATTACCGCGTCAGGTTCCCCGGAGCAGATTGACGCATTGATCCGTGACGAGGTAACGAAAATCGGCGGAAAGGACGGCGGTTTGACCATGATCTACGGATTGTATCCCGGAGTTCCGCTGGAGAATGTCAAGGCTTTGATGGATGCCATGGAAAAGTATGCCTTTTATTGGAATACGCGAATGTAATACCCCGCCGTTTTGCGCGGCGGGAAGAGTCGTTAAAATTCACCCCCCATCTTTGGCGCTAAACTTGACCCGCAAATATCGAGAAGTTAACCGCAAAGGCGCACGAAGGCGAAGAAGATAGGGAAGAAACATCGTCCTGAATCCGTACAGAAAATTCGCTAAGTCTGGTAAACGCAAAGGTGTCAGTCATCTTTTTTGAACCTGCTTAGTTCATGGTCATGAACCTGCTTAGTTCATGGTCGTGAACCTGCTTAGTTCATGGTCATGAACCGGCTTAGTTCATGGTCATGAACCGGCTTAGTTCATGGTCGTGAACCGGCTTAGAGCGGTCTACCGCCAGGGCATCGGCGTTTACTTTCAATCGTTGAAAAACTACCCTGTTTCAGGAATTTTACCACGGACCATTGGAACCGAACGTTCCCTGGACAAAACGAAGATAGCAAAGCAGAAGCCCGTATTCTCCGTGTTGGTCAGTGGTTACATGCTTTACGGCCCTTCGATGCGAATAAACTCCCAGAGCGGCTTGCCGTTTTTTTTGCCCCTGAAAAGCGGGTGTTCCGTGTAGCCGGCCTCACGGAGGGTTTGCAGGGCAACATCGTAGTGGCCGTCCAGGTCTTCGGCGCGGTGGGCGTCGGCGGTAATGAGCGCGGGTACCCGCCGTTCCCTGAACAGGCGCAAAAAGGACGGCGAGGGGTAGGTGTCGCGGGTAATGCGCCGGTTGAGGCCCCCGGTGTTAAGCTCCACCGTAAGGCCGGCCGCGGCGGCCAGACGGGCGGTTTCGGCGGCGCGTCCGCGGCAGGCTTCTTCAATAGCGAACCAGCGGCCGTCCTGGTTGTTCTTTTTAACGAGGTCGATATGGCCCAGTATATCGAAGCCTCCCAGGGCTATCATCTCACCGGCCGCGTCCCAATAGGCGTGCATCATCGCTTCCCCGTCTCCTCCAAAGCCCTCTCTTACGCCCCGCTCCAGTTCTTCGGCCGGACCGTCCACGGTAAAAAGCTCCGCGCCGTTAGCCGGCGTGATGTAGTGAACTGAACCGATGATGTAGTCCAGAGGCAGCGCCTGAATGTCCGGGTCCCGAGCGGACCGCAGACCCTTGATGTAATCAACCTCAAGGCCCAGGTACACCGCCAGCTTTCCCTCCCAGCGGAGGCGGGCGGAGCGCACCTCGCCGATATAGGCGTCCAGCCGTTCATCACTGATATGCCAGCTCGTCTTAATGCCGGTTTTTTTGAACAGCGGCCCGTGGGCGCTGAACCCGATGGCGCAAAGGCCCTTGTCAAAAGCGGCACGGCACATGGTTTCCACATCATCCCTGCCGTCGCAGAACAGGGTGTGGGTATGCAGGGAGGAAAGGGGCGGCCTGCCGGACCGGGATGCGGGGAGAGGCATTTGCTTACATAGCTCCGGAGCTTATTTGAATTCTTGCAGAATCAGAATAATAAAATTATTTTCAATAAAATAATTTGCAGCTACCCTTACCATAATGTACTCCTTGTTACACCGGCTCATTATGGTATAATTTTATATGTTTTTTCAAGAGACCGCATACCGTCTTGCCATTCCTTTCTCCTTCGCATGCAATTGGAGCAATGAGCCTCCGGGGCAGGCCGCGCGGTATTAAACCTGCCTTTGTTAATAAAAATCCCGGAAAACACAAAACCACTAAAGCGCCTTCCACGGCTG
>JAISYA010000015.1 GCA_031270205.1 Treponema sp. | reverse complement strand
TTGTTACGTGATCAAACTGACCACTTGTTTCAGGTTAAATCTATGGCAAGTCGAATGAACGAAATACACCCAAAAACAAAAAAACAATGTTTTGAAGGAAAAAAAATTGCGAATGAATGGGGCTTTCCCAAAACCTCAGTTTTGGGAGGGGCAGAAAGCCTGAAAAGCCGCAAGAGCCTCCGCGGGGCAAATTCCCCTTGACCGCCCGCCTGAAGTATGCTACACTTTTACGTATGAAATGGTTCGGCAAGCCCGCCGCGGACGGGCGACTCACCGGCAGGGCGCCGGAGATTTTTGAATATTTACAGGAGTAGCGTACTTTGCTCCCCCGCTTAAGGGGAAATTTCCCATAAGGAGTGTAACCATGAAAAAGTTATTTGTATCCATTCCGGCGCTGATTGCGGTTTTAGGTTTGGCGTTCAGTTCCTGTGAAAACCCGTCAGGCGGAGGCGGAGGCGGAGAATACGTAGCTCCGTTAACCGATCTGCAAAAATATGAAAACGCCGGCAAGGATGTCGCGGCCCGCCCCTGGTCTGAGGACTATGACTGCTCCAATTTCTCTACACAGTTTTATAAAAACTGTTATGAGGCGGAAATACCCGTCCGTGTACGTCTTGGAGTCTCCGGCGGGGCCAGTTTTCCGGCCGAGAACCATGCCTGGAATTCGGTCAAAATAAACGGAAAATGGGTTGATTGGGAACCACAGCTCAATGCCGTCTATTCAGGGCATACAAAAACCACAAGTCAAATCAAGATCGGAGGGAAACCGACTTTATTTACCGGTGAACAGATATCCAGAATCATGTATGAGACTATCGGAAGAAATGTTCCGTTATCGGTCATAGATTCGCATGAAATAGATGATTATTTGTTTTCCGGCTCACCTTTTAATGCGTATTTTGTTTCACTGGCGGTGTGTTTAAGTGATGAGCCTGCCCCTGATGCCGCAACACAAGCACTGCTGAACCAACTGGCCATAGCCCTTCCCTATGATGGAGAGGGTGATATGTTCATCTCTAATGATTTACTTCATTTAGCCTGGGTTTTTAATTTGGGCGGTAAATACTACATAATATCGAACATCGAACAAACAGACCCGGTGGAAGGGCGTCAGATTTCGAGACCGAAAAGCGTACCCTCTGATCTTACGAAGATTGAAGGCTGGCATGTTGCGTATTGATTTGCGCCGGGATGCCGGGGAAGCGCCCCGCATTGGCAGAGGATACCCTTAAGGCGCGCTCCGCGGGAGCGCATCACCCTGTTTCACCTTGTATCCGAGCAGCGGCAGCTCGCCGAGGTACTTTCCGAGGGTTTCCCGCTCTTCGCCGGGGAAGGAGACGAACTCCATGGAAAGCATCCGGTTGTTGCGGACCATGCGGCAGACGGGAGAAAGCAAGGCTTCGCCGGCGCGGAGGCTGCACTCGTCCAGGCGCGTCTCCGCGAAGAGTTCCTGTATCCTCGATGAAAACTCAGGCAGAAACGAAATGCCGCCGAGGGAAATGGTTTTGAGTTCTCCGGTGATAATGGCACGGGTTACGGGGTTTACAAAGAGGAAACCGAGGCGGTGCCAGTCTTCCACGTACAGGCGATCGTGTTTTCTCCGCTCGCTTACCGGGGCGTAGCGGCTTAAAATGCTTTGCAGGCGGTTCAGTTCCGCGGGGCTTTCAAGCGCTTCGTCCAGGAGGCCGCTCGCACCCAGAAACAGGGCCTGGGCGCCTTCCTCCACGGAGAATTGCTTTCCCTTGAACACGACAATGGGGCATTCTTCCTTTGTGCGCTCTTCGCGCACAAAACGGACGAGTATTTTCCAGTGCCGGGGAAAATCCCTGGCGCTGATGGCTATCGCCGTGGGGTCGATCTCGTCAATGTTGTCCATGGCCTTGAGCACGTGACGGTAACGGATAATTTCAAACCCCAGCGGTTTTACATAATGGGCGATGACATTATAAACCTCGTCTGAAGTAAGGATAAGCAGTAATTTCATTCGGTCCCCAGGTTAACCACCGCGTAATTTACAATGGTCCAGATATTGTCTTTCTGCCGCAGATAATACGTGTAACGTTTCAGCTCGGTAAAGTTCGCGTAACGGAATTTTTCCAGTACCGTGACGGTTCCCTCGGTGTTGTTGTACTGCGTCCGTTCCATGGTGAATTCGCTGGGCATTACGGAAATGTCCCCGTCGACAACCGAGTCTTGCAGTTCCTGCCGGTATTGGGCCAGCATGCGCCGGCGGCCCTCCCCCCCTTCGGCGAGCCATCGCCGCCTGCGTACTCCGTCCTCCGTGAGCATGGCCTCAAGATCAAGGTAGAGAAAAAACCGTTCCCATTGAGAGCGCTGCCTTGCCAGCAGCATGTACTCCACCACCTGATCCGGCGAAAGCCGCTCCCGGACCAGTACCGCGTTGGTTTCCACGTCCATTTCCAGAGGGATACCGTCGGGGCCGGGAATGGCCGGCGGCCGCACGCTAAGGCTCAGGCGGTTTGATTCGAGGACGGACGTGGCGCTTGGCACGGAAACGTTAATCGCCGCCCCGGCGCCCGCCGCTTCAGGACGGTACAATTCCGGGTACACGCGGGCCCGCACCACAAAGGAGCCGGGGCGGCTAAAGTCCGCATAATCCCGCAGGTCTTCAATAAACGAAAAAGACTCCCCGCTTTCTACCGTTATCTCCCGGAAAAAGATCCGCTGGTTTTGCGTCCGCCTGCGAACCAGTGAGTCCGGAGGTTCCAGTATCCGGTTGCTTACGGTTCTGATGTCGAAATCAACGGAAAAAACCCGCTCGTCGGCCAGCTTGAAGCGGTAGGTGGAGGGACTGTTATTGGCAATCGTCACCTGCACATAAATGGGGGCGCTTTCAACATAGTAGATCCGCCGGTCAAAAAAGCGGATGCTGAAATCGACCGTACCGGCTTCAGCTGCTCCGGCGAACAGGGGGAGACAAAAGGCCAGCAGGCCCGCCGTCCAAAAGCGGTTCATATGGTTCATCTTACTCCTTGACACGGCTCAGTGTTCAAAAAGGATACACTGCTATATTATAGAAATCGGCAGATCGGCATGAATACCTTATCCTTTCCTGAGCTTCAGCGGAAAATTGGCGCTTCAAAAGCGGTTTCCGCGCTTGTTTCCGCCGTTACCGAAGGGAAATTCCCCCTGGAAATCAGCGGCGCCGAAGGTTCTTTCAGCGCGCTGCTCCTGGCAAGCCTCTTCCGCGCCGCGCCGGGGCTTTTTTTTGTGGTGGTTCCCCAGGAAAGCGACGCCGCCGATCTTGCCCTGGACCTGGCGGCCTCGGAACTGCCCTGCCTGCAATTCCCCTGGTGGGGCGCCGCGCCCTACAGCGAACTGCCTCCGCTTTCGGCGGTTTTCGGCGAGCGCTCCAGGGTCTTGAGCGAGCTTGCCGCGGGCTTTCAGGATGGCGGCGGAAACGGCGGACGCCCCGCCGGGGGTATTGTAATTATTCCCGAACGGGCCTTTCTTACCCCCCTGCCGCCGCCCGCTTACACCAAAAGCCTGCTGGTCCCCATCAAGCCCGGCGGAAAAATCGATACCATCGCGCTGGCGGAAACGCTGGTTTCCTACGGCTATATCCGCGTTCCGAGGGTGCAGGTTCACGGCGAATTCGCCCTGCGCGGCGAAGTGCTGGACATTTTCATGGGCGGAGACGAGGAGGCCTGCCGGGTGCTTTTTGATTTTGACCGGGTGGAATCGGTCAAGCGCTTTGACCCCGTTAACCAGGGCAGCGTTGGAGAGCGGGGCCGCGGGAAGCTGCCGGAACTGTTGATACGCCCCCTGCGGGAAGTGGTCTGGACCGATGAGCGCATTGACGCGCTGGGAAACAATCTTGCCGCCTTCAGGGAATTTTCAGGCGGCGGCAGGGCCGTTGTTGAGGAGCTTATCTCCCGCCGCGGTGCTGCGGGCGAAGAGTTGTTTTACCCGCTGGCTTTTGAGACGGACGGCGGCAGCATTCTTGACTACCTTGGCGAAAAGGGGACTTTGATTCTGATTGACCGTGAACGCCTGGAAAACGCGCAGGAAATCCTGAGCAGGGAATATCACGCTTTATATAACAAGTCGATCCGCGCCGGGCATACGGAACATTCCCGCATGAAAAAAGAATTTCCGCTGCCGGAACGCCTGCTTCTTGATTTCAAAAGTTTGATTGATGAACGAAATGGCCGCGGGCGGGTCATCTCATTCAAAACCATACAGGGCGGATCCGGGACGGAAAACCATATTGCTGTTCCCTGCGAACCGGGACGGAGTTTTTTCGGCAATATCAATTACCTTAAAGAAGAATTTGCGTCGTTACTCTCGAACGGCTGGAGTATAACGATAGCCGCCGAATCGGAAGTGCAGGCGGAGCGCATCACGACGATTCTGACGCCTCACCCCTCGCTTTCCATAATGGCGATCCCGCTTTCCGCCGGTTTCTCGCTTTTGGATATCCGGCTCATGGTGATTCAGGAAAACGAGATTTTCGGCCGCCGCAGGCGTCCGCCCCGCTCGCTCAAGACCGTCCGCTCAAGCCCCGTCGACACTTTTGTGGAGCTTAACCCCGGTGACCATGTCGTGCATGTGAATTACGGCATCGGCCTGTTCAAGGGCATTGAGCGGATAAAGGCCCTGGGCCACGAGCGGGATTATATCCAGCTTGAATACGCCGGCGAGGAAACGGTCTTTGTGCCGGTTGAGCAGGTGAACCTGGTCCAGCGCTACATCGGCAACGAGGGCAGGCCGCCCCGCCTGGATACAATCGGCTCAAAGAGCTGGGAAAGCCGCAGGGGCAGGGTAAGTAAATCCGTGGAGAACATCGCGGAGCGGCTTATCGAGCTTTACTCCAAACGGAAACAGGCCCGGGGCTTTGCCTTTCCCAAAGACAGCGAATGGCAGACCATGTTCGAGGCGGCCTTTCCCTTTGAGGAAACCGAAGACCAGCTCCGCTGTGTGGAAGAGATCAAACGGGATATGGAAAGCTCCCGGCCCATGGACCGGCTGATCTGCGGCGACGTGGGTTACGGCAAAACCGAAGTGGCAATGCGCGCCTGCTTTAAGGCGATCATGGGCGGCAGGCAGGCGGTATTTCTCGCGCCCACCACGATCCTCGCCGAGCAGCATTACGAGAATTTCCTGGAACGCTTCTCCCTGTTTCCCGTGCGCATGGCCATGCTCTCCCGTTTTGTGGACCAGAAAAAAACCGGCGTTATTCTGGAACAGCTTAAAAAAGGCGAAATAGACCTGCTCATCGGTACGCACCGGATCATCCAGAATGACGTGCAGTTCAAAAACCTGGGACTGATTGTAATTGATGAGGAACAGCGCTTCGGCGTCAAGGACAAGGAGCGGCTCAAGGAAATCAAAACCAATGTGGACTGCCTTACCCTTTCGGCCACTCCCATTCCCAGAACCCTCCACATGAGTCTGCTCAAAATCAGGGACATGAGCCTCCTTGCCACCCCTCCCATGAACCGCCACCCGATAGAAACCATCATCGAGGAATATAACGACGAGCGGCTGGTTCAGGCAATCCGCTCCGAGGTTGAACGGGGAGGGCAGATTTTTTTCCTCCATAACCGTGTTGAAAGCTTTCGGGAAACGCGGCTCAAACTGGAATACCTGTTACCCGAAATCCTCGTCGAAACCGCCCACGGTCAAATGGAATCCCGAACCCTCGAGGACGTGATGCATCGCTTTATTCACGGTGGTTTTCACGTGCTGCTGTCCACCACGATCATCGAAAACGGCATAGATATTCCCAATGTAAACACGATCATCATAGACCGCGCGGATATGTACGGCGTGTCACAGCTGTACCAGCTCCGGGGAAGGGTGGGCCGTTCAGATCGTGTGGCCTACGCGTATCTCTTTTATCCCGGGAACCGCGCCCTTTCGGAAGTCGCCATGAAGCGGCTCCAGGTGATATCCGATTTTACCGAGCTGGGATCCGGTTTTAAGATCGCCATGAAAGATATGGAAATACGCGGGGCGGGAAACCTCCTGGGCAGGGAACAATCCGGCGACATTTATTCGGTGGGCTTTGATCTGTACCTGGGACTGCTGGACGAGGCGATAAAGCGCCTTGAGGATTCCCAATACGAAAGCGAAACCGAGCCACTGCTGGAACTGGAGTATTCGGGCTTTATTCCCGACAGCTACATTGATTCTCCCCAGGAAAAAATGGAAGTCTACAAGATGATAGCCGCCATCAGGGACAAGGAAGAACTGGAGCGGGTCTACGCCGAGCTGATGGACCGCTTCGGCCCCCTGCCCGACGAGGCCGCGTCCCTGCTGGCCCTGGCGGAGATTCGGATCATCTGCCGGGAAATCGCCGTTTCTTCCCTCAAGGAACGGAACGGCGTGGTGTGGGTGGAATTCGCCAAAGTGTCGCGCATCAAGGTAGAACGGCTGGTACGGCTCATGCAGGAATCGGTGGGCAAGGTGAAGCTGGACCCCAAAAAACCCAACATACTCATACTGACCACCGGCAATATCGGCCTGAAAGAAAAGAGCGAGTTTATCCGCGAAAAACTGGCGGCTTTGGCGTAGGGAATTGCCGGAATGATCTTGATGTAGAAATCTGTGGTTGAAACCGGAATTCCTGCCTGCAGACTTGCGTAACTTGCATTATATAGTATATTTATACTAAATTAAGGTACCGGCTGCCGGTATTTGGTCAACCAAGGAGAAAATAATGGGCATTAAAGCGGTAGTGTTTGATTATGGCGGCGTTATAAGTTTAAACCCGACTCCCGAAGCGGAAAGGGAAGTGGGGCGGCTGACGGGGCTGACGCTTGATACCCTGCGGGAGCTGAACCGTAAATACCGAAGCGAGTATGACCGGGGGATTTATAACACCAGGGAATACTTCAGATTTATTCTTGCGGGCGAAGGGATTTTTCCCGATGATTCAAGCCTTGAAACAATCGCCCAAACCGAAATGGACAGCTACCGGCATTTGAATCAGGACACGATTCAGCTGATGAAGGATGTGAAGGCCGCCGGTTTTGCCCTGGGGGTACTTTCCAACATGCCCCACGATTTTCTTGCCTGGGTGCGCAAAAGCATCCCCATTATCGCCGAGGCGGACTTCAGTGTTTTTTCCTGCGAGTATAATTTGGTAAAACCGGAAGCGGCGATTTACGGGAAACTGAAAGAACGGAGCGGCATTGATTTTGAAGAGATTGTTTTTTTTGATGACAGTGTTGATAATATAGCAATGGCGGAAAAACTTGGGATGCGCGGCTTTGTCTGGGAAGGCCCGCAGTCCGCCAGGGAGGCTCTTAGAAAAATCGACCGGAGATTTGAGGTATTATGATAAAGACCGTTATTTGTTTTGCCTATGTAGTAGCCGGCGTACTTGGACTGATCCCCATCGGAATAGTCGTGGTGGTTTTCAGTCTGCTGGGCCTGCGCGGGCCCATGTCGGTTTTAATGTACCGCGTCGCCCAGGGCTGGGCGCTGCTCTTGATCAGGCTTGTCGGCTGCGAAGTGACGGTAACCGGCAGGGAAAACATACCCCGCGGGAGGGGCGTCTGTTTTGTCGGCAACCACGGCGGCAGTTTTGACATCGTGCTGTTACTGGCGTATGCCGGCCGCCCTTTCGGCTTTGTCGCCAAAAAGGAACTGCTTTTAATTCCCATTCTTAACCTGTGGATATCCGTGCTTGGCGGCCTCTTTATCGACCGGAAAAACGCGCGCAAGGCGATCCGCACCATCAACAGGGGAGTCGACCGGATCAGGGCCGGCGGCGCCATGATCATCTTCCCCGAAGGCCACCGTTCCCGCGGCGCGGGCCTGCTTCCCTTTCATTCCGGCTCTTTCAAACTCGCCACCCGCGCGGAGGCTCTCATTGTTCCGGTCGCCATCGCCGGAACCTACGATGTCTTTGAAAAAAACTACCGCGTGAACAAAGCGCCGCTGAAAGTTACCTTCTGCAAAGCAATCGACACCGCGGCCATTCCTTCACACGGCCAGAAGCAGATTCTCCCGAATCAGATTTACAGTGTTATTAAAGAAGCGCTGGAAGGGTAAGCGTCCCCGGCGCTCAACGCATGGATGCGTTCTGTTTTATTCGCATAGACAAATCTTTCTTCCCGAATGGAGACAAAATCCTGTATACCGCCCGGCAGTCTGCGTTTCATGTAACTGGTATGATACGGAATTGCCCGAAGCGCCGGCTTCGCTCCGCTTTACTGCCCTTCGCCCAAATACGCCTTGCGGATATTGTCGTCTTTTAATAAAACCATTCCGGTGTTTTGCGCGGTGATTGTGCCGGTCTCAAGCACATAAGCGTAATCGGAAATCTCAAGGGCGGCGCGGGCGTTCTGTTCAACAAGCAGAATGGTGGTGCCGTTTTTGTTTATCTCACGGATAATGTCAAAGATCATTTTTGAAACCAGCGGGGCAAGCCCAAGACTCGGCTCGTCAAGCATGAGTATCCTGGGACTGGACATAAGGCCGCGGGCAACGGCAAGCATCTGCTGTTCACCACCGCTCAGGGTTCCGGCGTGCTGCCGTATACGTTCCTTCAAACGGGGGAAAAACACAAAGCAGCGCTCCCTGTCTTTTTTGATTCCCGCTTTGTCAGTTCTGGCGTACGCGCCAAGGGTAAGGTTTTCGTCGACCGTGAGGTTGGGAAATACGTGGCGGCCTTCGGGAATGAGGACCAGGCCGCGCGAGACAATGTCCCTCGGATCGTTGCGCGTAATGTCTTCGCCGTCCCAGGTGATCGTTCCCGAAGCGGCCTTTACCAGGCCGATAATGGCGTTCAGCATGGTGCTTTTGCCCGCGCCGTTTGCGCCGATAAGAGTGATGATCCTGCCGTCGGGGACTTCCATGTCAATGCCCCGCAGCGCGTGTATGCCGCCGTAAAAAACCGAAAGGTCCGCAAGTTTGAGCATCACCCCACCCCCAGGTAGGCGTCTATCACCTTTTGGTTTTTTTGAATCTCCGCGGGGCTTCCCTCGGCGATGGTTATGCCGTAATCAAGCACGTAGAGTCGTGTGCAAATACCCATCACAACCTGCATGTGGTGTTCAATGAGCAGCACGGATATTTTAAATTTGTCCCGCACCGAAACAATGAAGTCCATCAGTTCGTAGGACTCCTGGGGATTCATCCCCGCGGCGGGTTCATCCAGCAGGAGTATCCTGGGGCCGGTGGCAAGGGCGCGGACAATCTCAAGGCGGCGCTGTTTGCCGTAGGGCAGCGAAACCGCGTTGTCACCGGCATTTTCGAGCAGGCCGACGGAATCGAGCAATTCCATGGCAAGGCCGCGGGAGCGTTTCTCTTTGCCGAGATAGCCGGGCAGATGCAGCACCGACTCAAACAGATTCGGCTTCTCCCGAAGGTAACAGGCGGCGAGAATGTTTTCCAGCACCGTCATTTCGTGGAAGAGCCTGATATTCTGAAAAGTACGGGCAATGCCGGCGGCGGTTATGGCGTGGGGCTGTTTACCGGCGATGTTTTTCCCGTCCAGCAGAATCTCGCCTTTGGTCGGGGCATAAACGCCGGTGATCATGTTAAAAACCGTGGTCTTGCCGGCGCCGTTCGGCCCGATAAGCCCCACAATCTCGCCGTTTTCAACGGTAGTCGAAAAATCGGAAACCGCGGAAAGGCCGCCGAATTGCATTGTCAGACACCTTGTCTGGAGCATTAGGTCCCTCCCGCGCCGCCGCGGGCAAATCGCTTTTTAAGAACGGCCGCCGCAGGTGAACCGGCGAGCATGTCCCAGGAAAACTCTTTTTTGCCCATCAGACCCTGCTGCCGGTAAATGACAACCAGCATCAACAAAATGCTGAACACCACCATGCGCAGCCCCGGCAGGCCCTGGGTGCGGATAAAGATCAGATTCAGCGAACCGTCAAGGAAACGAAGCGCCTCCATTGAAATGGTAACAATAATCGCCGCAAAGACAGAACCGGAAACGCTGCCGATTCCTCCCAGCACCACGATAAGCAAAATGTTATACGTCAGGCTAAAGGCAAACATCTTCGGATCGATGGTACTCATCAGATGCCCCAGAAGCGCGCCGCCTATACCCGCCATGAAACTGGCAATGGTAAAACTGGTGATTTTAACCCTGGCAATGTCAATCCCCATGGCCTGCGCGGCAATTTCGTTGTCCCGCACGGCGCGGCATGTTCTGCCAAACGCGGAATTGATCAGCGCCAGGATAAAAACAACCGAAAGGGCGGCAATGCCCCAGATCATAAACGTTGTCGAATAACGGGGCAGCCCCTTGAGGCCCAAAGCGCCGTTGGTAACCGGCTGCAAATTGGTAATCACCACCCGGATAATCTCGGAAAAACCGAGCGTGGCGATGGCAAGATAATCGTCCCGCAGGCGCAGCACCGGCGCGCCGATTAAAAAGCCCGCCAGCCCCGCCACCAGTCCGGCAATAAGCAGCGCCGGAATAAAGGGAAGCTGAATATTCGCCAGCGCCGTGATAATCGGGGCCAGAAAAAAGTTCATCTCCTTCTGGGCCGGACTCATGGTAAGAAGCGCGCTCACGTAGGCCCCCAGCGCCATAAAACCCGCGTGGCCCAGGGAAAAAAGGCCGGTAAAGCCGTTAATCAGGTTGAGCGAAAGCGCGAGAATGATATAAATGCCGCAGAGGTTGAATATTCGCCGCGTAAAGGAACTGAACAGATTGTCGGCAATAATCACAAGGGCAACGATAAGCGCCAGCGCGGCAATGGTCAGGATTCGTTTTTGCGTTTTCTCAATCATACCGTCCGCCTACACCTTCTCGATCTGATTCTTGCCCAAAAGCCCCGATGGCTTTACCAGCAGCACAACAATGAGCAGCACAAACGCAAATGCGTCCCGGTAGCCGGTTAACGTAGGCAGCGCCGCGATAACCATGATTTCAATGAAGCCCAGGAGCAGCCCTCCCAAAACCGCGCCCGATATATTGCCGATGCCGCCTATGACCGCGGCGATAAAGCACTTAAGGCCGGGAATCATCCCCATGGTGGGATTAAGCTGAGGGTATTTGAAAGACCACATGACCCCGCCAATGGCGGCCAGCACCGAGCCGGTCCCGAAAGTAAACGAAACTATTTTATTAACGTCAATGGCCATGAGCCGCGCCGCCGCCAAATCGGTGGACACTGCCCGCATGGCCATGCCGGTTTTTGTCTTGTGAACGATAATGAGCAGAATGGTGAGGAGAATGGCGGTTAATACCGGAATGACGAGACTCACGTTTACCACCGAAACCGCGCCGATTTGCACCACCCTGTTAAATATATCCGGTACGGGAAAGCCTTTGGGCCTCCCGCCGAATATCACCGTGGCGAGATTCTCCATAAGAAAAGAAGCGCCGATGGCGCTGATCATAATCGAGATTTTCGGCGAATGACGCAGGGGACGGTAAGCCGCCCGCTCAAGGGCGACGCCGAAGAGTCCCGTAAGGCCAAGAGCCACAATAAAACCGGCCCACCAGGGCATGAACGCGAGGGTAATGCAATAGAAGGCGATATATCCCCCCAGCATGAACACGTCCCCGTGGGCAAAATTGATGAGCCTGAGGATCCCGTACACCATGGTATAGCCGATGGCTATCAGGGCGTACAGGCTCCCCAAAGACAGGGCGTTAGTCAGATACTGCAAAAATTGGTCGATAAACATGCCCTGCCTCTCCGTTACCGTTAGGGATTGACGACGGTCTTGAACACGAACTTGCCGCCCTCAACCGCTTTAATAAAAGCGCTCTTGGTGGCGTCGCCGTTCTCGTCCAGCGTAACCGTACCCGCCGCGCCCACAAAACCTTTTGTTACCGCGATGGCGTCCCGTATTTTCTGCGGCTCAATGGAACCTGCCCGCTTGATAGCGTCCAGCGCAACCAGATAGCCGTCATACCCAAGGGCGGTTACCGCCGCAGGTTCCTTGTTGTAACGCTTGCGGTACTCGTCCAGGAATGTTTTCGCTTCCGGTGTGCCGGCGTATTCGGATGCGAAGAAGGTGGAGAACACCGCCCCTTCAACCCGCTCGCGGCCCACATCGATAAATTCCGGGGTCTCCCAGGTGTCGCCGCCGATAATCGGCACGGTGATCCCCAGTTCCCTGGCCTGCTTCATCACCAGCGCCGACTCGGTGTAGTTCCCCGGCGCGAAGATCACGTCGGGATTGAGGTTGCGGATGGTGGTAAGCTGGGCGCTGAAATCCTGATCCCCGGTATTGTAATTAACCGTGGCGAGTATCGCGTTGGGGTTTCCGGTGAGCTTTTTGAAATTGTCGGAATAGAATTTCGCCAGCCCGACCGAATAGTCGTTGGAAACTTCCTGCACGATAACCGCGGTCTTGGCTTTCAGATCGTTGTAGGCATAGTTGGACATTACCACTCCCTGGAAAGGATCGATAAAGCACACCCGGAAGTAGTAATCATTTCCGGCGGTTACCAGCGGATTGGTACAGGAAAGGCCGATTACGGGAATCCGCGCGTCACGGGCCACTTCGCCGCCGGCCATTGCCAGCGAGGAACCCCATGAGCCAAGGAGCACCGGAACCTTGTCCCCGTCAATAAGCCGCTGAACCGCGGTAGCCGCCTCGACCTTGTCGGACTTGTTGTCGGCGACTACCAGTTCCACCTTGTAGGTTTTCCCTCCCGCCGTGACTGTGGGATTAAGCTCATTGGCGAGCCTGATTCCCTCGACTTCCATGGCCCCGCCGGCGGCATTCGCCCCGGTCATCGGCTCAAAGACCCCGATTTTGATCACCTCCTCCTCGGCTTTCTTGCCGCCCCTGCAGGACAGCAGAACCAGACAGGCGATCAGAACCAAACAGATGATTTTGACTGTTTTCATGTTTCCTCCTTAGTAAGGTATGAATACCCCATAATCCTATAAATTTTCATAATAATCAACCGGACAAAAGCGCGGGTTTAGAGAACAGAGAGCAGGGAGCAAAGAGCAAAGAAGAGTGAATGAAGAGCGAAGAGTGAAGAGCAGACAATGTGGCGTCTGGCGCCACTGCGCTATCCTGACAGCGCTTCGGTAACCGCCTGGGGCGCTTTTTCAATGAGGGCAAAAAGCGGAACTGCTTCGGAATGAGCCTCCGCGGGGCAAGCCCCGCGGTATCTTAAACGTTGCGTTAGTTCGATCGGAGGCTCGTTCGATAGGAAGTTTTTTATACCGTCTGGCTTAATACCAAATCATTGTAAGCGTTGCGGCATTTGAGCCGCGGCAAGCCGCGGGGTATTAAACCAGACTTGCGAATAA
>JAISYA010000234.1 GCA_031270205.1 Treponema sp. | reverse complement strand
TCGGTCGCTTCGGGGGTTTTGGTTAAGACCCAGCCGCGGCGGTTTGATATGCGATGCACGTGGACGTCCACGCAGATACCGGGCAGGTCAAAGGCCTCGATAAGCACCAGGTTGGCGGTTTTCCGGCCCACCCCCGGCAGGGCAAGCAGGGCGTCCATGTCGGCGGGGACAGTGCCCCCGTAGTTCTCAAGGAGGATGGCGGCGATTTTTTTAAGACTCGCCGCCTTGGTCTTGTAAAAGCCCGCGGGGTAGGCAAGGCGGGCAATCGTTTCCTCAGGCAGGGCGGCAAGCTGCGCCGGTCCGGGCGCTTGCGCGAGCAGCCGTTTGGAGGCTTCCAGCGTAACCTCGTCCTTGGTACGGAGGCTCAAAATCGTTGAGACCAGTACCGCCCAGGGGTCCCGCCGGTAGCGCTCCGCCACGAGGGTTACCGAAGGATCGTTGAATCCTTCCCGCCATTTTTCAAGCGCGGCTATTATGCCGCCCCATTTAATCGCGGTTTTCCGCTTCATGTTGTGCTTCTTTTCCTTCCCGCCCGGCAGGCGAATCCCCGCGCTCAAGCAGGCACACGGCCAGGGCCTGTACGGCCCTGCCCTC
Organism: Treponema sp.; assembly: GCA_031270205.1. Classification (GTDB taxonomy): domain Bacteria; phylum Spirochaetota; class Spirochaetia; order Treponematales; family Breznakiellaceae; genus WQXQ01. Next base: position 1,945 of record JAISYA010000234.1, on the reverse strand, counting down.
CCCCACCGGCCCCAGGCCCTCGGCGGTTTTCCCCTTTACGAAAACCCGTTCCGCCGGTACTTCCAGGGCTTCCGCGAGAGACGCGCGAATGGCGTCCCGAAAGGGGAGCAGCTTGGGGCTTTCGCAGCACACCACACAGTCAAGGTTATGCAGCCGCCAGCCCGCCCGCTGTACCAGGCATAAGGCGGAACGCAGCAGGGCCATAGAGTCCGCGTCCTTCAGGGCCGGATCCGAAGGGGGAAAGAGGCCGCCGATGTCCCCCAGGGCCGCCGCTCCCAGGAGCGCGTCTATTACCGCGTGGGCCAGCGCGTCCCCGTCTGAATGTCCCGCTTCCCCTTTTTCGGCGGGGAGTTGGACGCCTCCCAGCAGAAAACGCCGTCCCAAAACCAGACGGTGTATATCCTGCCCCACGCCTATCCGTATCACCAGAGATCCTCAGGAAAAGTGATTTTCCGGTTTTCCGGGGAACCGGGGATAGCCGCCACCGGGCCGACAAAAGCGCCCCAGAGTTCAGCGTCATCGGTATATTCGGCGCCGTCCCGCTCACATTCGGCGGCCCGCTCGTGGGCGGCGAGGATTTCCGGAAAGGCAAAGGCCTGGGGAGTCTGGGCGGCCCCGGTAAGGACGCGCCTGAGATGCCGTTTTATAAAAACCGCGCCGCCGGCCTCAACCGGAGAATCCGTTTCCTTGGGGGTTTCGGTCAGGGGCAGCAGGGGAATGACCGCGCGGTATTTTTGCACCGCCTCAATGACGCGCTCAATAAGGGCGGCCGTTATCCAGGGGCGCGCGCCGTCGTGGATAAGCACGTAGCGGGGCGGGCGGGCGGCAAGCAGGGAAAGGCCGCGGTGGACCGACTCGCGGCGGGTATTGCCGCCTGAAACAAAGCGTATCCTGCCTTCGCCCGCGAGCAGTTCCGGCGGCAGCGCCCGGCGGGCGGCGGCCTCTCCGGTCCCGGCGTCGGCAGGTACGGCGATAACTACCGTCTCCACCAGGGGGAGGAAGGCCGAAACCGCCGCGCCCAGCACAGTCAGGCCGCCGGCGCCGGGCAGGGGGCGGTACTCCTTTTTTAATCCCTTCATTCTGCGGGAGGAACCGGCGGCGCAGATAATCACCGCGATAGTGTTTTCCGCGCCTGCGGGGGGGGCTTCCATTATCGCTGTATACCGCTATTCGCCTTCGGCTTCGGCTTCATCTGCGGCTTCGGCTTCGGCTGGGGCTTCACCTTCGCCTTCGGCTAAGACTGCGGCTTCGACTTCGACTGCGACTTCGTCTTCGCCTTCGCCTTCGCCCTTGCCTTTAGCTTCGCGCTCGGCTTCGAGGCGGGCAAAGATCATGTTTTCCACCTCTTCCCTGGTTTTACGGAGCGAAATGGCCATCTCGTCTTCCAGCAGCTTCAGCGCGGAATCGTAGAGCTTCCGCTCCAGAATGGGCAGTTCCTTTACCTTGCTCCGGTGGTACAGGGAGCGGACAATGCTGGCAATGTCCTTGATACTGCCCTTTTTCAGTAAATCAAGATTCATTTGGTAGCGCATTTTCCAGTCCGAAGGGATAGGCTCGTAATTTTGGCCGATAAGCTCCATGGCTTTCAGCGCCTCGTCCCGTGACACAGTGGGGCGAATCCCCAAATCCGCCGCCTTGTCCACCGGGACCATGATGGTCATGTCCGTTACCTCAAGATAAATCACATAGTAGAGCATGGTGGCATTCTTGAACGTTTTCTCTATAACGGAGCGGATTACCCCCACGCCCTGGCTGGGGTATACGACCTTCTGGTCAATCTGAAAATTCCTGGTTTTCTTCATTACGGTGTAGTATACCACAACGGCCAAAAACCGTCCAGAACGGAGGGGGATTTTGGCCTGTTTTTTGTCCTTGGGGGCCTTCCGGGGACGGCCCCCTTTGTAAACTGCTTGCCGGGTGAAAGGAAACGAGGAAAGGCCGCTAG
>JAISYA010000088.1 GCA_031270205.1 Treponema sp. | reverse complement strand
GTTATAATCTGGTACATGGTTATCATGATACACTCCTCTAATTTTGTTGTATACGTGAAAAAATCACGCCGAAAACAACTCAAGTTGGACTACAGGTTTGAGTTTCTTGAGCAGTACGCCTTGAGGTCGCTCCGCAGGATGCACCAGCGCCCCTCGTCGTCTTTGTAGGCCGGCATTGTTCCCCGCCGTACCAGCCGGTAGACCGTCAGGTAACGAACGGAAAAGAAGTCCGCCGCCTCCGCTATAGACAAAATTGCCGGCAGGGCTTCGATTCTTTCTTTCAGGATGCCGCTTATCATAGTCCTCTACCGCCTCCGGCACTATCCGCCAGGCCGCGCCGGCCTTAACGGCCTCTATCTCCCCCATCACCAGGAGGTAATACACCTGGTGAAGCTCCATGCCCAGAACCTGAGCCGTCCGTTTTACCGTCCACAGCATAACCTTCCTCCCTGCCGCCGGCCTTACTGTCGGGGTTGTATCCCGCTTTCCAGCAAATATCCCGCAGGGCCAGGATGACCGCCTGAGCCGCCTTCCGGGGAAGGAACCTGATGTCGTCAGTCTTCCCGATGCGCTTCACCATACGCCGCAGGCTCTTCTCGTCCTGCGCCCTGCTTGCCAGGGCCCACAGGCCCCGGATGTAATACTCCTGCCGCGCCGAAATGAACGCGGGGTTTGTTCCGGCGGCGGTGTTTTGATACTTCACCCCCGCGCCCCGGGGTTTGAAGCCCAGAGCGGCGAAGGCGGCCATGACCAGGTTGAACTGTGCGCTGGTGGCGATGTCCTTGGCGCTTGAGACGCCAACGCCGGAGAGGATCGCCCGGTAGGCTTCCTCATCCAGGCCGAGTTGTTTTTTAGCCGCGTGGATAACGGCGAGGCGGCTGTTCATAAGGGGGCCCCTATAGACGGTCTTTCACTGAAAGCGCCTACTCCGCCCCGTATCTCGACATTTTTCCCGGACCGGTAACCACTCCCCCAATCGTTATCGTTTTTACTGCTTCTCGGGCTTGCCATCTTGCGCCCTGTCCATCCGAGGGACCGCTCGTAATCATCAAGCGCCTTTTCTTCTTCAGGATTGACTTTCGCCGCAGCTAGTTTCCCGCAAACCCCACACACCCAGCCTGAACAAAATTCGTCCGCCCTGCATACCTTGGTATACCGCTTGCGTACCCGATACAGGGATTTTATATATGCGGCCCTTTCCCGCCGCAATTTTCGCAGGAGCACCGTTGCAATATACGAGGCTATCTGAACACGATGTTTCGGACCGATAAAATCGTGAACTTTGTAAAAACCTTCGCCGTCGGTATAGCCGTATGCCCGGCGGCATCCAAACGCTTCAGCAACGGCTTTCATCAAGCGTGATTCGTGCGGCGGTGCATGACGTCCGCGGCTGCCGGTTTTTACTTCCACCCGCTCAAAATTCAACAGGTCGGCGGCGCTCATGTTTATCGAATACTCCCGCATGATCGTCTGCGCCTTTTGCAGCGCCGCCGCCGCTTCATTTGGGTTTGACGATGCCGAAAGCGCAAAAAGCTTCTTTATCTTGCGCTTGATATTTTCAATATTCTCCATCCTTTTTCCTCCTTTGCGGGTTTTTTCGTTTTTTAGCCCCGCGTTTGCGTTCGGCTATCAGTATTTTTATATCCGCAATCATCCTGCCGGCTTTGGTCAAACCCCCGTCAGCGGAAATAAGCCCCTGCTTGTTCATCACCACAAGCTCTTTCCGGGAAACCAGGAGCAGGTTGTCCAGGTTCGTGTTCAGCCTGTTCCCGTCAGCAAAGATAACCACGTGCCCCCGGGGGATTTTCCCGTGCGCCCTTTCCCAAATTACCCGGTGTTTGAATTTCCAGGTTCTGGGATTGCGGGTTTTTACCTTCACATACCCGTCGCGGTCTATGACCTCCGTTCCCACAGGCCGCCAGGTACTTGAGGGCATATGTCCGGGCTTGAACCATCCTTTTTCACTACCAGGTGCGCAGTACCCCTTTTTCCCTTTGTTGTAAGAGATGCGGCCGGGACGGAAACGGCAGTCCCGGCCGTTGCTGAGGCCGAACCGGCCCAGTGCGCCACGAAGGCGGTCCACGGTAAACGAAAGCCCGAAGCGCCGGTTGAACAGTTCCGTCAGTTCGGCATAACTCCGCCCGGCAACCTTCTTTTCGAGAAACCGAATCTCCGCCGCGGTGTACTTGTGCGGCGGGGCACGCATACGCTTGCCCACGGGCCTACCCCAGCAATAACGGCGCTTTCCCGACTCCCGGAAACTCGTCAGCCGCCTTCGACGCGTCCAGCACCAGCCGTCCGTTGCTTATAATCTGCCCGGCGACATGGCACATGGCCTGCGCCCGGCTTATCTCGCGGGTGAGATCCTCTCCCACAAGGTCGTCGTCGTGCAGCCGTTCAAGCTGCTCGAACAGATGGTTGTTAAGGTCCGATAGTTTGTTCTTCACGGTTTCCCCCTTACAACGCCGCCACGTCCAGGGGTATCTGCACGTATTCCCCCTGTTCGTTCCGTTCATAAAACCGGAGGTACCGTTTGCTCCCGGAAACCTGTATGCTTTCGGTGATGGCCCGCATGGCCTTCTGCCAGTCGGCGTCGTGTATCTCAAGGCGGCGCAGGCCCAGTACCCGGGCGGTGCTGATCTTCCCGGCCTTGTCCACCTGGAAGGCGTCGTTGACCAGCATCCGTATTTCGGGCCGGGCGCCGTCGCTCCATTTGTCCAGGCAGCCCCCGATGATTTCCCGGGCCACCTGGAGCCGCTCGTCAAACACGATCTGGTCGTTCATAGCCACGATAAGCCGGTACCTGCCGTCAAAGGTGGAGAGGGTGATGTTCCCCTTCTTCCCGCCCCAGGACCTGCCGTACTGGTTCGCCGAAAGCTCCGCGAAGGCGTAGATGTCGTCGCGGATATGCTGTTTGAAGGCCGCCAGAATGTCCTTCATCTTCATCGCTTCATCGGCAATCCTGCGGACCGTCTGGTCCCGCAGCTTGTCGATCTCTTTTACCAGTTCCGCCGGCACCTGCCGGCCCTGGCTGTCGGTCATGTACTCTTTGTCCATAAGTAACCTCCTGATATATGCGGCTTACGCCGCTCCGGGGCCCAGCGGGTCCCTTCCCGTGCTGAACGCCGTAATTGCGTCGCCGGTATCAATGATCTGCCTCAGGCGGAAAAGCCCCGTGCGGATGTCCCCGATGCACGCTTCAGCGGCGTCAGGGTTGGCTATCCCCCGGTCAGCCGCCTCTTCCAGTTCCTGAACCTGCCGCGCCAGGCGGACGTAGCCGTCCCGGCTTAATCGTAAATAGGTCATTTTTTGTTTCCCTCCAATGTTTCAACGCGTTCCACTTCCTGGTAGTATTGTTCCAGCGCCGCCTGAACGGCTTCGAGCATTCCCTTGCGGGCCGTTTTCAGCCGCCGGTCTTCAGGCGCGAGGACTTCGGCGATTTTCACCGGGTAGTTAAGGCCCCGCCGGATAAGGTAAAGCTCGTGGCTGTTGGGGGCCTCGAAGCGGTAGTTGTTGAGTTTTACCTCCCGGGACAGGGGAGGCAGCTCGAAATAGGGTTCCCAGGGCAGTTCCCGCTGTTTGTCCGCGGTTTCGCTTTCGGACGCCGCGGGCGTCTTGTCCCCGGGGGCGGAGAGGAACTTCACGGCGCCCGCCGCCGTCATCCCCGCCAGGGCCCTGGGGTTGTCCTTGAAGTTCTCATAAACCCGCAGATAGCGGTTTGCGGTACCCACGTCGAAGTCAAGATGTTCCCTGCACCAGCCGGGCCAGCCTTCGCAATCTTCCAGTTGACCCCATATCTCCCTGAGGCGTTTTCCGATCTCAAAGGCAAACAGCGCGCCTTTTTTCATGGCAAGGGCGAATTTTTTGTGCAGGGCGTTTACCGCCGTGATTTCGTCCGGAGGAACTTCCGCCGGAAGCGGAAGGGACGGCGGCTCGTCCCCGCGGGAAGCCCCGCCGCCATCCGTTTCCGGCCTTCCCGGGGGGGCCGCCTCTTCCCGCCACCCTTTCTTTTTTGCGTAGGCCCGGAGATCCGCCTCCGCTTCGGCGGCAGTTTTTCTGACGGGTAAAAATTTAGTTTTTATCCGGTGTTCCCCTTTGCCCCCGATCTGCCTGACGGTAAACCAGGTATGGTCGTTCGAAGCGATCCCTTTGGAGACAAACGCCTTCGCCCCGGCATCGTCATAAAAAAGCATACCCATCACGCGCCTCCAATTAACTTGCCCTGCTTCCGGTCAGCAAGGCGCCGCTCCCGGCTCTTAATGAACCGGTCTACCTCGTCCTCGCGCCGTTTGGCCGTGTTCAGGGCCATAGGCGATTTGGTCTCGAAGTAATACTTCTGCGCTTCCCGCATCACCCTGACGGCCTGGTAAAAATCTTCCGCCGTAACTATCGCCATCCCTTACCTCCATTTCCGGCGGATGACCAGCGCGGCCGCCTTCTCCACCACGTCCAGATCAACGGCCTGGAGTTTGTTCAGCGCCATGACGTTCCGGGCCCGTTCAATGATCTTCACGAACTGCCGCGCGTCCGTCCGGCTTATCCGGTGCATGGCGTCAACAACCTCGCCGCTTACGTCGGGCCACACCGACCGGGCGATCTTCCCGGCGTCCTTTTCGGTAAGCCCCGACAGGGGCAGGTACACGCCGATGCGGCTTTCAAGCTGCCGGTGGTCGTTCCTGAGGTTCTGGATGGTTCCCGTAAGCCGGGGGAGGCCGATCAGCACCAGGCCGCTCTTCCCCAGATCGTTCACCAGGCGCCGGCTGAACTCCAGGGCGTCCGCCTTCAGGTAGTCCGCCTCATCGAGGATCACCACCATGTTCCGGTCCGCCAGGGAGGCGCTCACGTTCCGGACGAGCGCCTGCTGCCCGGCCCGCGCCGTGTCGAGGCCCATGTTTTCGGCAACGGCGAGAACCAGGGACCTGGCGTTCATCCCCTTCACCACGTCGATGTAAACCGTGGTCCTGGGGTTCTCCTCGGCGTAGTACCTGGCCGCGGTGGTCTTGCCTCCCCCGGCGTCGTCCACGATGAGGGCGATGTCCCCCTCGGCGTGGGCCATGGCGATGGCGTTGACTATCCGCCTTAACTGCTCGGTCTCCACCACCTGAACCTTCTTCCGGGCGTGCGCCTGCTCGGTACGCCCTATCCATTTGATAATAGCTTCCTCCAGGCTTTCCACGTCGCCGGAATATTTGTTGTTCCGGTAATCGCTCAGGACAGGCGAGGAATAGCCGATGTCCCTGGCGGCCCTGTTCTGGCTGATGCCGTACTTCTCCAGGGTTTCGTCAAGGCGTCCTTTAATCTGCTGGTTCATGCATAATCCTCCGGTTTCGCGTCCAGCGGACTTTTGAGCGCCCGCTTCGGTTTGTTTTGAGCCGACGGCTCATTCTTTGTTGTCTGGTGTTCCGCCCCGGCGGCCAGGGGGAGCGTTTCTTCAGGCCCCCCAAGGCAGCCGTTGATGTCCACCGGCTCCGCCTGCCGGTATTTGTTCAGCGCCACCTGTACCATGGTCTCGTATTCCGGCGCCGCCTTAACCTCCCCGGCGCCCATCTCGGCCAGGCGCAGCAGGTTCCGTTTCTGCGCGCCCCGGAGCCGCGCCGCGGCGGCGTCCAGGTCTCCGTCCTCAAAGAAGTAATCCGCTTTCGCGTTGAACAGGAACCTTCCGTCAAGGCCGCAGATCATGACCTCCCCGTCGGCGGCGAGCATGGAGCGCACTATGACCTGCCGTCCGGAATACCGGATGAGGTCTTCGTGGTAGTACGGAACCTTGTTTATCTCGACCGTATTGTTCTTCACCCGGCGCAGTTCCCCCTTTGAAAGGGCGAGCCTGAGCGCCTCGCGGTCCGCCCGGCGCACGTCCGCAGGAAGGTTCTCCGTGAAGACCCGCTCCCGGGTTTTGCCGTCCATGCCTTTGCCGTTGGAAGGAACGTCGTTGTTGATATAGGCGATCACGGCGCCCAGGGCCTCAACGGCTTCTTCCCAGGAAGGCAGGTCGTTCCGTTTCGCCATGCCGTTGACGGCCCGGAAGTACCGTTCCGTGTCTTCCGGCCGCTCCCGGGCGTCCCCGCCGATATAGCTCCCGATGCCCTTGGAGAAATATTCCTTCAGGATTCCGTAGTACCGTTCCTGCCGCCCCTTGGACTTCCCGTTGTACGGCAGGGTGAAGGTAACATCGCTGCCCGCGAGGGAGAAAAGCCCCTGTATGTACACCTCCTTCTCCTCGTCCCAGCCCTCGGGCGTCCGGGTTTTGACCGTTTCGGTCTTCCCGTTGAGGATCTCCGAGCGGTAATCTTTGCCGTTGTCAAAGACAAGTTTCCGGGGTATGCCGTACCCGACGGCAGCCATGTAATAGGCCGCGATAATGGAAAGGCTTGAAGGCGCCACCGACGGGCACCAGCCCAGTACCATCCCGCTCCGGTAGTCCTGCATGGTGGTAACCCAGGGCCGTACGAGCTTCCCCCGGTACGTGACCACGCAGTCCAGGCAGTGGTGGTCAGAGACGACCGCGTCCAGGCTCCGGTACTTCCAGACGTTCTGGTCCATATAGGGCTGGTGCTTGTTGGTAAAGGCTGTTTTTCCTAACCGGTAGTAATCCGTGAGGGCCTCCGGGAGGCTCCGCAGGTACCGCCGGGCGGTATGGTACGAGCACGCCGAGCCGGGGTAGTTTTGTTTGAGAAGCTCGAAGGCGCTCTGTATCGTGGGACGGCTGGTTTTGAGGTAGAACCGTTCCAGGAGGGCTTTCTCCGCGGCGCTGAGGCTTTCGCCGGCGCCGCCGGAAGCGGCGCTGTACCGCGGCACGAGGCCGCCCGTCCCGTTCCGGGAAAACTCCCGGATCCAGCGGTAGAAGGTGCGGAGGGACAGGGGGCCCAGTTCCCCGAAGATCCTGCGGTCCGTGGCTCCCGAGTTATAGGCGGCGATGAAGTCTTCTTTCCCCAGGCCGCCCTGTTTCCATTCGGCGATAAGGAGGCCCCGGGCGACAGCCGCGGCGCGTTCCTTTTCGGTAGCCCGTGCGATGTTCCCGCCGGAAAGGGCCGCCTGTTCAGGCCCGCCTTCCCGCCCCGGTGCGGCGTTTTCGAGGGCCAGCCGCACGTCCATGGGCAGGCGGTATTCAACCCACAAAAAGGATCTCCCCCGGCGGACGGAGGGCCAGCCTTCCTTCCGCGCCCGTTCCAGCACCCGGCCCCGGCTTGCGCCCAGGGCCCGGGCTATGAGGGCGGTTTTGA
>JAISYA010000073.1 GCA_031270205.1 Treponema sp. | reverse complement strand
CCGCTGTCAAGGACCGGGGCCGGGGCGGTAAACGCCTGGAAATGGAGCGGACGGAAAAACCACGGGCATTCACGGGCAAAACGAAGACGCACACCAACAGTCGGGATGTGTCCGTCCGGTCCGCGGTTGAAAACTCCGGCGCGCTTATTCGCAAGTCTGGTTTAATACCCCGCAGCTTGCCGCGGCTCAAATGCCGCAACGCTTACAATGATTTGGTATTAAACCAGACGGTATAAAAAACTTCCTATCGAACGAGCCTCCAATCGAACTAACGCAACGTTTAAGATACCGCGGGGCTTGCCCCGCGGAGGCTCATCCCGCGCGCAGGCTCATTGACCTTTGGCGGAACATATACTATTATACATGAGGCTGTGCCTCCGGCTATGCCGGGAACGTGAGCGCGCAGCCCTGGTTTTGGAACAGGTTCGAATAACCTTGAAAAAAAGGCAATGCTGCCTTGAGAACTGAAAGGAGAGTGGATATGCCGTTCAAAAGCACAGCGCAGCAATTCACCGCGTCCATACAAGCGGTGGTGATCGGTACGGGGGACACGGCTATTACCCTGGGCGGTGAAAACGTGTTTCCCCTGTATAGCTTTGACGGGCCGATACGGAATCCTCCACGGGTGGGAATTGAATTCTCGGACCTCGGCCCCGATCGCTCTCTGCCGGGAATTGCCGCTTTTTACGCGGGAGCGGAAAGCGTGGTCGATGTGGCGAAGCGGGCCTGTGAAAAATCCGGGGCGGATTTTGTCAGCCTGTCGCTTGAAGGGGCGGACCCCAACGGTCAGGACCGGCCGGTTGAGGAGTGCGCGGCCCTCTGCGCTGAAGTCGCCGGGGCGGTGACTCTTCCCCTGCTGATTCAGGGCTGCAAAAACGCCGAAAAAGACGGCAAGCTCTTTGAAAAAATCGCCGAGGCGCTGCAGGGCAAAAACGCGCTGCTGCTTTCGGCGCGGGAAGAAAACCACAAGGCGGTAGCGGTGGCCGCGGTAATGGCCTACGGTCAGAAAATCGGCGCCGAATCCTCGGTGGATATTAATCTGGCGAAGCAGCTCAACGTGCTCATCTCACAAATCGGCGTGCAGGCGGGGAACACGGTGATGAACCTTGGTTCCGCCGCCGCCGGGTACGGTTTTGAATATGTGGCCTCCACTATGGACCGGGTCAAGTCGGCGGCCCTTTCCCAGAACGACGCGATGCTGCAGATGCCGATAGTCACCCCGGTAGGCTCCGAGGCCTGGTCGGTCAAGGAGGCCGTTGTTTCGGAAGAAGATTTTCCCGATTGGGGTCCGGTGGAACAGCGGGGCATTAACATGGAGATAGCCACCGCGGCGGCGGACATCGCCTCCGGCGCCAACGCGGTGATTCTGCGGCATCCGGCCTCGGTGTCGGTTATTAGCACGCTCATCGCCGCTCTGGTATAATTCCGGCGAAACAGGAGAGAGAACTATGGCGCTTAAAGGATTGGATATATTCAAACTGACCCCCAAGACCAACTGCAAAGGCTGCGGCTGCCCCACCTGTATGGCCTTTGCCATGAAGGTTGCCCAGGGCGCGATGACAATCGACAAATGCCCCAATATGTCGGAGGACGCCCTCAAGGTTTTAAGCGAGGCTACCGAGCCGCCGATGAAGCTCATCAAGATCGGCGCGGGCGGCGCGGAGTACAGCATCGGCGGGGAAACCGTACTGTTCAGGCATGAGAAGACCTTTGTCTCAAAAACACGGTACGGTGTGAATATCCGCGCCGAATGCGCGGACAACGTGATTCCCGCAATTCTGAAAATTGATTACGAGCGCATCGGCGAGCGCATGTACGTTGAGCTAATCAATGTGGAATATACCGGCGACCAGGCCGCTTATCTTGAGGCGGTGAAAAAGGCCCTTGCCGCGGGCCGTACCCTCATCCTTGACGTGAAGGATGAGGCCGCGGCGCGGGCGGCCCTCGATCTTGCCAAAGACCAAAAGCCCGTGCTCAACGCCGCCGATGAATCCAACTACCAGGCAATGAGCGCCCTTGCGGCGCAGTACGGCGTGACCCTCGGCGTGACGGGCAAGACTCTGGACAGCATCCACGACACCCTTGCCGCCATTGAGGCCCTGGGAAACAAGAACCTGATTATTGATGTGGGGGCGGTTTCGATTAAGGACGCTTTTGCCAAAGCCGTGCAGATCCGCCGCGCCGCGCTTAAGGACGGGGACCGGAGCGTCGGTTATCCTTCGCTTGTCAATGTCTCCAAACTTGCGCCGGACAATCCCGATTTGCAGACGGCCCTCGCATCGCTGTTCACCGTAAAATACGGCTCCATCGTTATTATGGGCGGCATGAGTTACGCGCAAGCCCTGCCCCTGTACGGTCTCAGGCAGAACATCTTCACCGATCCCCAAAAGCCGATGAAGGTCGAACCGGGCATTTATCCCCTGAACGGCGCGGATGAAAACGCGATCTGCGCCACCACCGTGGACTTCGCCCTTACCTATTTCATCGTGTCCGGCGAACTGGAACGTTCAGGCGTGCCGGTGAATCTGCTTATCTCCGACGCCGGCGGCTATTCGGTGCTTACCGCCTGGGCCGCGGGCAAACTTTCGGCCAGCTCCATTGCCCGCTTCATAAAGGAAAACGACATCGAAGTCAAAATCAAAAACCGCAATTTGCTCATCCCCGGTAAAGTGGCGGTGCTCAAAGGCGAGATCGAAGAGAACCTTCCCGGCTGGCGGATCATTGTCGCTCCCAACGAGGCGGTAGGGGCGGTTAAATTTCTCAAAGAACTTAAACTGTAAGGAGAAGTATTATGGGAAAATTTATAACTATCGGCGAGCGTATTCACTGCATTTCACCGGTGATACGGGCGGCTATGGAGACCAGAGACCCCGCGCCCATTCTGAAACGGGCAAAAGAACAGCTTGAGGCCGGCGCGGTGTACCTGGACCTCAACATCGGTCCCGCGGAAAAAGACGGCCCGGAGCTGATGAAGTGGGCGGTCAAACTGCTGCAGGACCATTTTGACAATGTCCCCCTCTGCCTTGACACGGCGAACAAGAAAGCAATAGAGGCGGGCATTGCCGTATACAACCGCGGCAAGGGCAAGCCCATTGTAAACTCCGCCGATGCCGGCGACCGGATTTCCAACATCGATCTTGCCGCGGCTAACCAGGCGATCTGCATCGCCCTGTGCGCCAAGCAGGGCGTTCCCGCCGATAACGACGAGCGCATGACCTATTGCCAGGAAATGCTGGAGCACGGCATGGAGCTGGGAATGGAAGCGGAGGATCTCTGGTTTGACCCCCTGTTCCTCGTAATCAAGGGAATGCAGGACAAGCAGACCCAGGTGCTGGCCTTTATACGCCAGCTTACCGACATGGGCTTTAATTCCACCGGCGGCCTTTCCAATGTTTCCAACATGATGCCCAGGCATATCCGCCCCATAATGGATTCGGTGATGATCGCCATGGCGATCAACAACGGCCTTACTTCCGCGATTGTCAATCCCTGCGATCAGCGGCTCATGGAAACCGTTAAGTCCGCGGATATCATCATGAACAACAGTCTCTACGCGGATTCCTATTTGGAGATTTAAGGAAGCGTATCTGGGTAATCATAAACCTTTTTTATCCTCTGCGGAAGTTTTTTCCTGGCTGTCCCGCTTCATCAACCTTGAAAAGGGACAGACCCCCAAGAGCTTTCGTCTGGACCGGATGGAGCTTCTCTCGGGGCTTGCGGGAAACCCCGAGCGCCGCGTCCCCTCAATTCACATAGCGGGTTCCAAGGGCAAAGGCTCGGTAACCGGTATGATTGCCTCGATTCTGCAGGCGGACGGCCGCAGGCCCGCCCGCTACATGTCGCCTCATGTGAGCGATTTTCGGGAACGGATCAGCCTTGGCAATTCTTTTTTTGATGAAGCGGTCTATTGCGCCGCGGGTGAGGAACTGCGGGAGCTTGCCGAGTCCGCGGTCCCCGCCGCGAAAAGCGATCTGTTTGATCCGGCCCGTGAAGACGGCGAGGAGCCTACTTTTTTTGAACTGTTAACGCTGCTTTTTTTTCTCTGCGCCCGCCATGCCGCCTGTGATGCGCTCGTCGTGGAGACCGGCATGGGGGGGCGTCTGGATTCTACCAATGTGCTGGATCCCCTGGTTTCGGTGATCACCCTGATAGAACTGGAACACACCGGCTTTCTGGGCAATACCATTACCGCCGTTGCCGGCGAAAAGGCCGGAATCATAAAACCCGGAAAGCCCCTGGTTCTGGCGAGGCAGGGCGGTGAAGGATGGTCCGCTAACGAAGCCCGCCCCCCTGACGGCGGGGTTCTTGAGGTTTTCAAAAAGGCCGCCGCTGAAAAACACAGTCCCCTTATCTATTTTCCTGAAACCGCGGAAGCGCGGATTCTGAAAATCCACACGGGCGGTACGGACTTTAGCCTGCGATTCAAAAAAGGCGCTTTTCCCGCAGGTTTGGCCGGCGGGGCCGCCCCTCTGGAACTGTTCATTTCCGTGCCCGGGGCAATTCAGGCCGAAAACGCCGGCCTTGCGATAACGGCCCTGAAAACCGCCTTTCCCCACACCGGGGAGAAGGCCATTCGCCGGGGACTGGCAGACTTTCACATTCCCGCCCGCTTTGAAACTCTTTCGCGGGACCCGCCGGTAATCATCGACGGCGCCCACACTCCGGAAAGCGCCGCCCTCTGCGTTGAAACCTTCTGCTCCCTTTACGGCGGCGGGGGCGTCCTGCTTTTCGGCTGCGCTGCGGACAAAAACGCCGCCGGTATGGCGGAAGTCCTCCTCCCCCGTTTTTCCCGGATATTCATCACCACTCCCGGCGGCTTCAAAACCAGCGATCCCGGCAGGGTATACGAAGCCTTTACCGCCGTTCTTGCCGCACAGGGCGGCCCGACCGGCGTGACGCTTGTCCGTGAAACCGCCGAAGCCGTCCGCCAGGCCCTGGACTGGGGCCGGCAGCGAGGGCTTCCGGTTCTCGGCGCCGGATCGTTTTACCTGGCCTCGGAGATACGGGCCTTTTACGGGAAGGGGTAAGGGGAAGGTTTTTCGCTTTCACCTAACCTTGAAACTCATCCGCTGAATGGGCGAGGGGCCGAATTGCAGAATCCGTTCACGGTGATCGGCGGTGGGGTAGCCCTTGTGCCTTTCGTAGCCGTATACGGGATAGAGCCGGCCGTAGTGAGCCATCAACAGGTCACGGGCGGTCTTGGCAAGAATCGATGCGGCCATTACTTCGGGTACCCGGGCGTCGGCCTTTACCATGGTCGTGCAGGGGACGGGAATATCCGGCGGATACAGACCGTCCACGACGGCGGAAAGATCAAAAGGAAGACTTGGGGGAAGACGGGACGAGCCGAACGGAATTTCCCCGCTAATCCCGGAAGGCCACGCGGCGTCTTCCGCCCCGGCCAGTTGTTCAAAAGCCCGTTTCATCGCCAGAAGACTCGCCTGAAGGATGTTGATTTCGTCAATTTCCGTATGAGCGGCCCAGGCAACGCCCCAGGCGAGCGCTTTGGCACAGATGATCCGCCGCGCCGCTTCCCGCCCGGCGGCGCTCATCTTTTTGGAATCGTTGAGTACGTCCCGCGGAAAATCATCGCTCAGGATAACCGCCGCGGCGCAGACCGGGCCGGCCAGAGGCCCCCGTCCCGCCTCGTCAATACCGCAGAGCATGGCCCGCGCTTAGCCGTGGTGCGGGATAATGCACATTACTTCCCGCAGTTCCGGATCAAGCACGTAGTAGTTTTTCTGCAGTTCGCTTTCAGACAGGCCCACCAGTTCGTGGCTCATGTAGTGTATCCAGTAACTCTCGTCATGTATTGAGACCTCGTGCTTGCGGCACCAGTAATCGGGCTGAATGGGGAGCTGTTTTTCCTTGTCAACAAAATATTTGTAGTCGTGGACCGCCACTTTCAGGTCGCGGCGGGGAATGCCCTTGTCCAGTATCACGTCAGCCAGGTAATTGATCGTCCTGCCGGAATCAAAAATGTCGTCTATCAGCAGCACGCGATCACCCACCCGTAAATGCTCAGGCGAATAGGTCCAGCCGTCTATCCGTATCTGCTCGGACTTGATCACATCGGTATAGGAGCGGGCCACGACTGCCGCGTAGTATACCGGCCGCTGGCCTTTGTGGACAACCTTAAAATATTCGCTGATCACGTTCCCCAGATAGGCCCCGCCGCGCAGGGAAACATAAATCACATCCGGCACAAAACCGTCATGGTAGATGCGGTGAGCCAGCTTGAGCGCGTTGTTCCTCACCGTGTCGAATTGGAGAAATTCCTTCTTCATGAAAAGAGTATAGCGTAAACGGGGAAAAGGGAGAAGATACTATTCTTTTACACTACTTTGACAGGATAGTGTGCAGTTTTTCTCCTAGGGCGGCGGCTTCTTCCGGGGTAGGGGCCGAGGTTTGAATAAACACACCCTTGCGTCCAAAGAAGCCGATTATCTTTTTTGAGTATTCGGCCATATCGGTTACACCGTCTTCGATGTGATCCCAGTAAAAGTGGCGCAGGCAGAGAGCCGTTTTCCCCGCCGCGGCGTCGCGGATTTTTGACCAGTCCGGCGTTTGCGGAATGGTAAAGTCCAGGCCCCGCAGACCCGGTATTTCAAGCATCGTCTCCACCACGTTCTGCACGTTGCCGCAGGAGTGTACCACAATGCCGCCGAATTCTTTGGCGATCATGGCGTTGTACTTGACGCCGAATTCCCTGTACAGGGCGGGCGAGAGCAGGGCGGCGGTGTCGTCGCTCACCCTGATGCCCACTTCCCGGGGAACGTACCAAAATTCGTGACTTACCCCGTAGAGGTTTTTTATCCGCTTGAACATTTCCCTGATATACAGAATCGTCGCCTCCGTTACTTTTTCCAGCAGGGCGTGTACCTCGTCGGGATAGGCCAGCGTCGCCTCAATAAAGGAAGTGTAGTCCCAGATGAGGGAAGCGGTCACCAGCGGCGAAGGAACATTGATTACCCGCAGGGGAATCCGTGAGCGGCTTTGCAGGGCCTCTACGTGTTTCCACGCCTGTTCAAAATAAGGGTTGTTTACCGGGTCGGGAACTTTCAACTTGTACACGTCTTCGACGTTCTCCTCGCGGATCAGGCATTTTACCCAGGGATCCGCTTCATCGTTGGGACTGCATTCACAGCCGAAAGCGCCGGCCACGATATTGATTCCCTGATTCGGTTTGATATTGGGAAAGCCGTAATCGTACACCCCTTCCCGTTTGCGGGCGTAATCCTCGGCCCACTCAATTTCAGCGTCGGGGTTGTTGTAATATTTTTTGGTTCCCATGTGCATGGGACCTACTTCTACGATAAAAGGCACCTCGTCAAGTTCCTCAAGGCGCCAGTTTGCCTCGATCCGCTTTTTTTTGGTTTCAACATCAAGTATTTGGCTCACGCCGGTTTCTCCTGTCAGGAAAATGTTGATTCAGTGTACTATGCGGTATTTGTACCGTCAATGACCTATTGACAACACTACCTGTAGTGTACTATGCTTCAGAACAACGCTATATACTGTGTATATTCAAGCCGATTATGTAAAGGAACTCAGAGCGATAAAAAGGGGGAGAGAATGCCAAGGCGGATTCGTAAACGGGACGGACGGGAAGCGCTGTTTAACATTGAAAAAATTACCAACGCGGTATACAAGGCAGGGTTGGCCGCGGGGACCATGGACTGGGAAAAGGCTATGGCGGTGTCTGAAAAGGCCGTTGACCGGCTGGAAAACGCCTATAAGGGGCGAATTCCGGGGGTGGAGGACATTCAGGACACGGTGGAACAGGCGCTGATCGACTACGGATTGGGGACGGCGGCGAAAAAATTCATCCTGTACCGGGCGGAACGGACCAGAATTCGGGAAATGAACACCCGTTTGATGCGGACTTTTGAGGATTTGAACAAAAAAGACGCAAAAGACAACGATTTGAAGCGGGAAAACGCCAATATTAACGGCGATACGGCTATGGGACACATGCTGAAATACGGCTCCGAGGGGGCGAAACAGTTTAACGAGCTGTTTATACTCAACCCTGAACATGCCAAAGCCCACCGCGAGGGCGATATTCATATTCACGATCTGGATTTTCTCACCCTCACCACGACCTGCTGCCAGATCGACATCGGCAGGCTCTTCAGGGGCGGCTTCGGGACCGGCCACGGGGCAATTCGGGAGCCCAACGATATTCGCAGCTACTCGGCCCTGACCTGCATCGCCATTCAGTCGAACCAGAACGACCAGCACGGGGGGCAGAGTATTCCCAATTTTGACCGCGGCCTGGCGCCGGGAGTGGCGAAGACTTTCGCGAAGTACTACCGGCAGAATATGTACAAGGCGGCGGAACTGCTGGCGCCGGGCGCGGCCGCCGGGATTCGCAAAGCCCTTGAGGAAACGTTTTTTAACGGGACGGGCGGGGATTCCCGCCCCAGACCGAGCCTGGCGGACGCGGCGGAAAACGGCGAATTTTTCCGGGCGGAGGCGGCGGTTTTGCGGCGCTTTACCGGCGAGGAGGCCTGCGCCCGTATCCAGGAATTTACCCGTGCCAAGGCCCTTGAGGAAACCGAAAAAGCCTGCTATCAGTCGATGGAAGCGCTGATCCACAACCTCAACACTATGCACAGCCGCGCGGGGGCGCAGATCCCGTTCTCGTCGATTAACTACGGTACCGACACTTCCGCCGAGGGAAGAATGGTCATCAGGAA
Organism: Treponema sp.; assembly: GCA_031270205.1. Lineage (GTDB taxonomy): Bacteria > Spirochaetota > Spirochaetia > Treponematales > Breznakiellaceae > WQXQ01. The sequence continues at coordinate 3,726 of JAISYA010000073.1, read as the reverse complement.
CATACTCCTTGCCACTGAGGCGGGCCTGGGTGACGGCGAGACGCCGATTTTCCCGATTCAGATTTTCAGGATAAAAGAGGGGATCAATTACAACAGGGAAGATCCCAATTACGATCTGTTTCAACTGGCGTGCAGGGTAAGCGCCAAACGGCTCTTCCCCAACTTTTCTTTTCAGGACGCGCCGTTCAACCTGCAATACTACCGGAACGGCCGGCCCGAAACGGAAATCGCCTACATGGGCTGCAGAACCAGGGTTATGGGAAATGTCCACGATCCTGAACAGGAGATAACTTATGGCAGGGGGAATTTGAGCTTTACCACGATCAACCTGCCCCGGCTCGCGTTACGCGCCATGTACGGCGCGAAAGGGAGCATCGATCTTTTTTTTGACGAGCTGGATAAAAAAACAGACATAGTGATCGATCAGCTTTTGGAGCGTTACGAGATACAGGCCCGCAAGAAAGTACGGAATTTCCCTTTCCTTATGGGCCAGGGCATTTGGCTTGATTCGGATAAGCTCGGCTGGGAGGATGATATTCGGGAAGTGCTCAAGCACGGAACGCTTACCCTGGGTTTCATCGGCCTAGCCGAGTGCCTTACCTGCCTTGTCGGTAAGCACCACGGGGAATCGCCTGAAGCCCAGGCGCTCGGCCTCAAGATAATCGGCAGGCTCCGCAGCCGCATGGACAACGAAAGCCTGGAGCGGAAACTCAATTTTTCACTCATCGCCACTCCGGCGGAGGGGCTTTCGGGCCGCCTGGTGAAAATGGACCGGGATATATTCGGTTTTATTCCCGGCGTTACCGACCGTGAATACTACACCAACAGTTTTCATGTGCCGGTGCATTACCACATCGGCGCGCTGCAAAAAATAAACATTGAAGCGCCCTATCACGCCCTGACCAACGCCGGGCACATCACCTATGTGGAACTTGACGGCGACGTTTCCAAAAATCCCGATGCTTTTGAAAAGATCGTCCGGGTGATGAAAGAAGCGGGTATCGGCTACGGCAGCCTCAACCATCCTCTTGACCGGGACCCGGTCTGCGGCTACCGCGGCGTCATCGGCAAGCGCTGCCCCAAGTGCGGCCGCGAGGAGGGCGCTGTCCACTTTGAGCGGATCAGGCGCATCACCGGCTATCTTGTAGGTACACTGGAGCGCTTCAACAACGCCAAGCGGGCCGAAGAGCGGGACAGGGTGAAGCACGGAATATAAATGAATAGCGGGATTACGGGGGTGCTGGTATCCGGGCGGGATTTTTCACCGCCTGCGGATACTTGTATTGACGCACTCAATATCGGCGGCATAGAGCCGGAATCCATTGTGGACGGGCCGGGTTTCCGTTATACGGTATTTGTGCAGGGCTGCCATTTCCACTGTCCCGGCTGCCACAATCCGCGGTTGCAGAATTTTTCGGGCGGACGGGAAATGGCAATTGGCGAACTGTTACGCGACATTAAAGCGAACCCCCTGCTGGACGGCCTTACCCTTTCGGGAGGAGATCCTTTCACCCAGGCTGCGGCCTGCGCCGTCCTCGCGGAAAAGGTCCGCGCCCTGGGGCTTTCGGTGATCACCTTTACCGGCTACCTCTGGGAAGATCTTCTGGACGCGGGCAGGGAGGATTGGCTGCGGCTAATCGAAGAGAGCGACATTATTGTGGACGGCCCTTTTATCATGGCCCTGCGGGATATTGATCTTCATTTCCGGGGATCGGCTAACCAGCGGCTCATCGACGTGCGCCGCTCCCTCGCCGCGGGCAGGGCGGTAATTCTCCCGCTATGGGAACACTAATAGAGTTGTTTGGAAACCCGCGGGCAAAAGCCCGCTGTTAAATAGGTTTCGAGCAAGCCGAATGTTCCTTTACGGGAACATTCGATTTTCAAAAACGGCAAATTTTCAAAAACAGCCTTGTCAAAAACAGCCTTTGACAAAACATATAATCCCATAGATAATAAGGCTTGTTTCAAAACTGAAGTTTTGGAACAAGCTCAAATTTTTTAGGAGGCGTCTATGTCAGGATTTGCGCTCATCTTTATTTTTGTCATCACGATTGTCGTGATGATCCTCGCCATTTCAAAATTGAAAATCCATCCCTTCCTTTCGATCATGACGGTGTCCCTGCTCTTCGGGCTGGTGGCGGGTATCCCCCTGGTCAACGTTACCGTTGACGGGAAAACCACCCAGGGGATTGCCAACGTTATCGGCGCGGGATTCTCCGGGACCTTCACCAGTATCGGTATCGTCATCATCCTCGGCGCTTTAATCGGTACGGTGCTTGAGGCCACGGGCGCGGCGTTCAAGCTGGCGGACCTGGTGATCAAACTGGTCGGTCCCAAGCATCCGGTGCTGGCGATTCAGATCATGGGCTGGGTGGTGTCTATTCCGGTATTTTGCGACTCCGGTTTTGTTATTCTTGACCCGATCCGTAAAGCACTGGTCAAGCGTACCAAGGTGAGCAGCGTGGCCATGACAGTGGCCCTCTCCACCGGCCTCTATGCTTCCCACGTATTCATTCCCCCGACACCCGGCCCTATCGCGGCGGCCAACACCCTGGGCGTGGGCAACAATCTCCTGCTGGTCATGGGCCTGGGCGCGCTGGTTTCCATTCCCGCACTCATCGGCGCGATGTTCTTTGCCCAGTACATCGGCAAGAAAGTAAAGTCCAGTGAAGACATCGACATCAGCGGCATTACCAAGAGTTACGAGGAAATCGTGGCGGGCTACGGTAAACTGCCCAACGGCTTTATATCCCTGGCCCCCATTGTCGCGCCCATCGTCCTCATGGCCCTGGGTTCCATCGCCTCAATGGCGAAGTGGACCGGCTTCGCGTTCCAGCTCTGTAGCTTCCTGGGAACCCCGATCATTGCCCTTGCGGTTGGCGTGTTATTCGCCGTTTGGCAGGTTGCCGTAACGAACAAACTGGATAAGTTCTACGACATCACCAACGAAACTTTGAAAATCGTCGGCCCCATTCTATTCATCACCGCCGCCGGCGGCGTGCTGGGAAGGGTTATCGCTTCCACCAGCATGGTCTCGTTTATCACCGAGAATTCCAAAGCCATCGCCACCGTGGGGATTTTCTTCCCCTTCCTGCTCTCGGCAATTCTCAAGACCGCCCAGGGTTCTTCCACCGTGGCGCTGACCACCACCGCAGGCATTGTGGCCCCCCTGCTCGGCGTGCTGAACCTCGACTCCCCGGCGCGGACCGCCCTCACGGTAATGGCCATCGGCGCGGGCGCAATGACGGTGTCCCACGCCAACGACTCCTACTACTGGGTAGTCACGAACTTCGGCGGCATGACCCCCGATCAGGGCTACAAGACACAGACCACCGCCACCCTGATTGAAGGCGTCTGCGGCATGATCGGCGTATTCATCCTTTCATTGATTCTCCGTTAACAAATGAAGCTGTTCCAAAACCGTGTGCATTAGCGCACAGTCAATTAGTTTTGGAACAGGCTCAAATGTCCGTCCGCAAAGCTGCCCGCTTTGCGGACAAACTATAACAGAAAATCAAGCGCCGCGACCCCGTCCGCGCCGGGGTAAAAGCCTATGTGGTTTTTGAAAGCGGCAAAATGCACCAGGTTCTCTTTCCGGTGAAAAGTGGGGCATCCCCCAGGCGATCTTTTCCACGGCGCCGGGGGCGGCTTTGCGGATGGTTTTTCGGATGTTTTGCAGTTTTTCCCGGACATCCTCAGGAAACAGGGCGATGTACTCATCTATAG
>JAISYA010000025.1 GCA_031270205.1 Treponema sp. | reverse complement strand
GGGGGATAAAACGTAAAGGAACCGCCCATAATGCACCACGGCGGTACATTGGGTGTACTCTTTGTTTTGAAGAACATCGCGGCGGCGCATGCGGCCGAAACGTCCGCGGCATCGCACACCGTGCGCTATTGAACAGCCCAAAGCCTTCAGGTAAAATTAAAGAATGGCTGATTTTATCTGTCCGCAATGCCAAACCTCCTTTCCCGGTGCGGTTTTTGAGCGCAAACTCTGGGTCTGCGATCACTGCGGCTACCACAGCCGGCTTAACTGGCGGCAGCGGCTCAGTATTACCGCGGATGAGGGCAGTTTTGTTGAGTTTGACGCAGGGATGGAGTCGGGAAACCCTATTGACTTTCCCGGATACGCGGACAAGCTCCGCGAATTGCGGGAAAGCTGCGGGACGCGGGAAGCGGTGTTGTGCGGCCGCTGCGCCATTCAGGGTTATCCCGCGGTACTCTGCGTAATGGACAGTCATTTTATGATGGCCAGCATGGGCAGCGTGGTTGGAGAAAAAATTACGCGGGCTTTTGAGTACGGCGGCGAGCACCAGCTGCCGGTGATCATTTTTACCGCTTCGGGCGGCGCGCGTATGCAGGAAGGTATTTTTTCGCTGATGCAGATGGCGAAGACTTCCGGCGCCGTGGCAAGGCACGGCAGGGCGGGGCAGCTCTACATCAGTGTAATGGCCGATCCCACTACAGGCGGCGTTACCGCGTCCTTTGCGAGCCTGGGGGACATTATCATCGTCGAGCCGGGGGTGCTTATCGGTTTCGCGGGGAAACGGGTCATTCAGGACACCATCGGTTACACATTGCCGGAAAAATTCCAGTCCGCGGAATTCGTCTTTGATCACGGTTTTGCGGACATGATTGTACATCGCGCGGAACTGCCCTCGACGCTTGCCCGGCTTATCAGGCTGCATGGGTATAAGCCCGTCTCCGGCACGGGAAGGGGGGCCTGATGGCGAAACTGACTGTTGTCCAGCGCCTGGAACTGCTTCGCGGCATGGGGCGTCCTACCATTCGCGAGTACATACCACTTTTATTCAAGGATTTTACCGAGTTCCATGGCGACCGCTATTTCAGCGACGATCCGGCTGTCCTGGGTGGTATCGCTCTGTTGGACGAAATGCCCGTCACCGTACTTGCCCATGTGCGGGCCAGGGATATTGAGGAACTCAAGCGGATAAATTTTTCGATGCCCCATCCCGAAGGCTACCGCAAAGCCCTGCGCCTGGCGAAGCAGGCGGAGAAATTCCGCCGTCCGGTGATCTGCTTCATTGACACTCCCGGCGCGTTCTGCGGGGTGGGCGCGGAGGAGCGGGGACAGGGGGAAGCGATTGCGCGTAATCTTCAGGATTTCATGATGCTCAAAATTCCGCTAGTCTCAATTGTGCTGGGCGAAGGCGGTTCCGGCGGCGCGCTGGCTCTGGGAGTCTGCGATAAGCTTGCCATGCTGGAAAACGCCCTGTACTCGGTGATTTCCCCCAAGGGCTTCGCTTCGATTCTCTGGAAAGACGGAAGCCGGGAAAAAGAGGCGGCGGAACTAATGAAAATTACCGCCGAAGACCTCCGCTTTTTCGGCGTCTGCGACAAGATCATCGCCGAGCCTGAGGGCGGCGCGGCCGGGAACATCGGCCTTACCGCGGCGAACATCGCCGCCTGGCTGCGGAATACGCTGAACCGCCTTTCCGCCGAAAACCCCGAATATTTGCCTGAAAAGCGTTATCAGAAATTCAGGAAGATCGGCGTGTTCAGCGAATGACAAAAAGGAGGGACCATGCCTATTGACGCCGGTCCGGCCGCCGCCGCGGATTCAGCGCTGTTCACCGATTTTTATTCTCTCACCATGGCGCAGGGCTACTGGAAAAAAAACATGAATCAGCGGGCGGTCTTCGAGATGTTTTTCCGCAGGCAGCCTTTTGGCGGCGGTTACGCGCTGTTCGCGGGACTGGAAACTTTGCTGGACAGGATCAGGGCTTTTGCGTTTTCAGATAACGATATTGTCTGGCTCAAAAGCCTGGGTATGTTTGAAGATGCCTTCACCGAATACCTCAAAGGTTTCAGTTTTACCGGATCCCTCTGGGCCATTGACGAGGGAACGGTGGTGTTTCCCCAGGAACCGCTTATCAGAATTGAGGGGGGGCTTATCGAATGTCAGATCATCGAGGGGATGCTGCTTAACATCATCAATTTTCAGAGCCTTATCGCCACCAAGGCCTGCCGGGTCTGGCTTGCGTCGGGAAAAGGTTCGATAATGGAATTCGGCCTTCGCCGCGCCCAGGGGCCGGACGGGGCAATGTCCGCTACGAGAGCCGCGTATATCGGCGGCGCAATGGGGACCTCCAACACCCTGGCGGGAAAAGTTTTCGGCATACCCGTACTGGGAACCATGGCGCATTCCTGGGTCATGTCTTTTCCCGGCGAGGAAGAAGCCTTTGACTCCTACGCGGAGCTGTACCCCGATAAAACGATTTTTCTTGTCGATACCTACGACACCCTGAAAAGCGGAATCCACAGCGCCATAAAGGCCGGGGAAAAACTTAAAAAGCAGGGAAAGAATTTTGGGGTACGCCTTGACTCAGGCGATATTCATTACCTTTCGGTTGAGGCGCGGCGGCTCCTGGACGAGGCGGGGTTTAACGCGGCGACGATCACGGTTTCCAACGATCTTGATGAATCGATTATTGAGACTCTGGTAAATGCGGGCGCGCCGGTAAACACCTGGGGGGTGGGAACCCGGATGGTTACCGGCGGAAAAGACGCGGCCTTTACCGGGGTGTACAAACTTGCCGCGCGGGAAGACGGGCAGGGCTATATGATCCCGGCGATAAAATTTTCAGACAACCCGGAAAAGACCACCAACCCCGGAATCAAACAGGTGTGGCGGATAAAAGACGCGGACGGCAACGCGATTGCCGATGTGCTCGGTCTGGACGGCGTCGGTGATTCCGACACGCTGGAAAAAGGCAGCCGTTACCGTTTCTGGCATCCGTCGGCGGACTACCGCCATTTTTATCATTTAATTGAGGGCAGCGCGGAGCCGCTGTTGAAAAAGCGGCTGACAGGCGGCAGGCTTGTTTCTCCGCTTCCCCCGTTAGGCGAAATACGCGCCCGCGCGGCGGCTGATTTGGAATGTTTTGATTCCAGCTATAAACGGCTGCTCAACCCGCACGTGTACAAGGTTTCAATTACCGAAAAACTCCGCCGTCTTAAACTCAAACTCATAAATACTTATTTGGGGGAACTGTAATGAACGATCTGTTTATTCGATTTACCAATAACGCGAAAAAGGAAGGCGTGTACTGTCCCTACGGAACCCCGGCGGACACGCAGCTTGAACATTTCAGCGTTCCTGTGGATACCATCGCGGCGGTCAGGGTAAACAACGAGATCCGGCCCCTGAAAACACGGCTGGCGGTAAATTCCGTAATGGAACCGGTACTTCTGGAATCCCCTGAGGGGGCGATGATCTACCGCCGTTCCCTGTCCTTCCTCCTTGCGGTCGCGGCGCGGAAACTCTTTCCCGGGCGGATACTTTACGTGGGCCATTCACTGGGAAACAGTTATTACTACACTTTTAATTCCGGCAGGCAGCCCGGCGGGGAAGATATCGCCGCCCTTGCCAAAGCAATGGAATCGCTGGTTAGGGAAGATCTTCCCATCACCTTCAGGTACATGGCCTACGAGGAAGCCCTGGAAGTATTCAGAAAGAACTGCCGGACCGATACCGTACTGCTGCTGGATCAGCGCAGCACCTCGCGGATCAAAGTCAATGAGTGCCTGGATTACATTGACATCTATGTTGAGCCGCTCGTCGCGCATACCGGCATACTTTCATCTTTTGAGCTTATGTCCTATCAAGAGGGCTTTCTGCTCCGCTTCCCCGCCATCGGCGGGGGAAAGACTATCGGCCCCTTTGTGGATGAGCCCAAAGTTTTCGAGGTTTACAAAGAATACAAAAAATGGGGCCGCATTGTGGATGTGCGGGTGGTGGGCCAGCTTAACTCCCTTGTGGCAAACCGCGCGGTCCGGGACTACATCAGAATCGCCGAGGCATATCAGGCCCGCAAGATGGCGGATATCACCGAACAGATATATGAAAAGCGGGACGACCTTAGAATGATCCTTATTGCCGGGCCTTCCAGCTCCGGCAAAACCACCAGCGCAAAACGGCTTTCCATTGAGTTGATGGTAATGGGGATCAAGCCCGTCGCCATCAGCCTTGACGATTATTACGTGGGCACCGACCGTACCCCCAGGGATGAAAAGGGAGAAGCCGACTACGAATGCCTTGAAGCCCTGGACGTGCCGTTCCTCAACGAGCAGCTGCTCGCGCTGTACCGGGGGGAGGAGATAACCCTGCCGGCGTATGATTTTAAGACGGGCAGGCGGAAGGAAAGCGGCGGCGCGAAGATCCGCATGGACCGGCGGGCCATGCTTATCGTGGAGGGTATCCACGGCCTCAACGACGCCCTTACCCCCAGCATAGCGCGTAATACGAAATTCAAGATTTACGTCTCGGCCCTCACCCAGCTCAACCTGGACGATCACAACCGCGTCCCCACGAGCGACAACCGGCTCCTGCGGCGCATGGTCCGCGACTACCAGTTCAGGGGTAAAGACGCGGCGGGCACTATCAAAATGTGGCCCAGCGTACAGGCCGGCGAGCGCAGGCACATCTTCCCCTTCCAGAACACGGCGGACGCAGCCTTCAACTCCGCCCTGGACTACGAGCTTTCCGTCCTCAAATACTACGCCGATCCCCTGCTGCGGGCGGTCAAGCCGAGCTGCCCGGAATACGCCGAGGCGGTGCGGCTCCTTTCTTTCCTTGAGAACTTCGCCCCCATACCGCCGCAGTATGTGCCGGGTACCAGTATCCTGCGGGAATTCATCGGCGAGAGCGAGTTCAAGTATTGAGGACTCCAACCGAAGGCCCGGTACGCGCCGCGTTCTTGCGTATCGGCCTTTCAATATTACCATTCATGCGGGTGATAACTGCCCTTCGGCTCAATAATATTAAACGTTTCCCCTGACGGCTCTATCACATAAAAGCCCTTCTTTAGGGCATACGTTTTCTCGCTCTCGCCAAAAACCACACCCGCAATAGCGCCCCTGTATTTCCGTTTGTCGTGGTGAAAGTCCGCGTCTTTACGCACTTTTTCCATACGCTCAATATGCTCGTCTATATCGCCAATCCTGGGCTTGGTCTTGATTTCAACAATTATCACCTTGTCGCCGTTTTCCAGAAACACATCAATTTCGGTGAATATATTGTGCGTCTTGCTGGCGATTACCACATCACGGTGGGTTTTTTCAACTTCAAAGCCCAGGTCATGGAATTTCTCCACGAGGTTTGGCACGATCATGTATTCAACCATTTCGCCGAAACGGTTGCCGAGTTTTCCGAGCTGTTTGTCGAGCCGTTTACCGGATTCTTTCATCTGCCGGTCGGATTCTTCCAAATATTGGCCGGTTTCTTTCACCTGCCGGGATGTTTCTTCGACCAGCTTTTTTGCTTCTTGCAGTCCCCGGGAGGTCTCTTTGATTTGCCTGTCGGTCTCTTCCATCATAGCCCAAATTGCAGCGGCTGTGGTTTTCCACTCCGGTACGGTCTGTGCGGTTTCCATCTACAACTCCTTCCGTAACTATATATTGTTTCCTGCCCTCTGGCAAGTTTTCATACCACTTATATGGCGCGCGGATGTAAGGCGCTTTAGTGAAACAGCGGGAATGGTGAAAAATCGCGCACGATGTCTGCCGCTCCCCGTCTCCCGCTCTGCTTGAGCGCAATTTCCGCTTGACCGCCGGCCCAATCAATGGTACACTGTCCGCATGAAAAGGGCGAAAAGCCTCCAGAAAGGCGCAAAAAAGGCCTAAAAGGGCTTGGAAATTACCGAAAAAGCAGAAAACAGTACAAAAACCGAATAACGAAAAAAAAGGGGGGAAATGCGAAAAACCGAGAATCCGCCCAGTAATCCAGGTAGCCTTAAAATAGCTTTACTTCTTAAAAATCCCTTTAAGTCCTCAAAAACCGCCAAAAAGCCCCAAAAGTCATGAAAAGCGGAAAAGTCCGGGTGATGTGTTAATAAAACATGAGGAGGAAAACCGGCTCAATATCCCCGAAAGAGGGACAAAATATCGTTCATTCCCGTCTTTATTCGCAGTCTGGTTTAATACCCCGGATCTCTGCTCCGCGGAGGCTCATCGGCATTTTGATTTTGGAACATTTCACATAACGTTTCGGCTGTTTACGACGTTTTTGCAGCCCGAATAAGGGCCGGAATGCCTCATTTCAAAAAGTAACCGAAGGGCTGGATGCCTCATTTAGAAAAAAGTAACTTTAGGCCGCCGGTTCCCTCCCCGAAGAAGGGGACTG
>JAISYA010000004.1 GCA_031270205.1 Treponema sp. | reverse complement strand
AACTTCAGTTTTGGAACAGCAACCTTTAAAAAACGCAGTTTTGCAAGGCTTTAGCCTGAAAAACTGCAAGAGCCTGGTCCAAAACCGTGCCCCCGGCTATGCCGGGAACGTGAGCGCACAGTCAATTAGTTTTGGAACAGGCTCGATTGATGTAATTTATTCCTATGTAAGTATGTAAGGAGGAAGATAGTGGCTTTCATGGAATGGTTTAGGGAAAAATCGCATATATCACAAACAATTTTTATTGTGATCATTGCGTACGCGGTAAGTTCGGTTGTTGTCCTTTGTCTGGCGCTGGGAATTTTCCCGTACCTGGAAGGCGCCTATTTTAACCCGCAGGTCTGCATCGCGTACGCGATAATTTCTTTCGCGCTGACGTCATTTATCAGCGCGTATCATCTGAGCACCATGCTCCGCAGAAAAAAACGTAGAAATGACCGCCTTGATGCCGGCCGGACTCATGACCGGACTGCCTGGAAGGAAACAGGGAACAATGCGTAAGGCTGCCCTAGGAAGAGTTTACACACACAGACAACACGGACGTTTTGTCCGATACGGTAGAGTTGTTTGTGTGGCTGGGTGATTGATTTTTTTCTTCTCCCAAAATCGCGAGGGCGTTTTTGTAGAGGATTAAATCCCTTTCGGTTCCCGATAAATTCAGTTCAAGAAAATCCGTAAGACAGGCGGCGGGGTTCCACATGGGATAGTCGGAACCGAACAGAAAACGCTCCGCGCCGTAGACCCGGATAAGCTCCCGCGCGCGGCGCTTGCCGAGAAAAGGCAGGGAACTGGAAACGTCAAAATAACAGAAACGGTCGTGCAGATAATCCATGGCAATATCAAAAAGTGACCAGCCGCCGAAGTGGGCCGCCACCGCGGTGAGACCCGGAAAATTATCCAGCACCCGCGCAAGCCTTGAAGGGTGGGAAAAAGAATAACGGTAATCGCCGGTATGAAAAATTACCGGCAGCCTTCCTTCCAGCGCCGCGTACATTTCCATCATGCAGTCGTCGTCAATATTAAAGCGCTGTATGTCGGGGTGCAGTTTAATCCCCTTGAGTCCCAGTTCCGCGATCCGGCGGATCTCGTCCACGGGATTTCGCATGTCCTGATGCAATGTCCCAAAGCCAATCAGCTCAGGGTGTTCCCGGCAGACCGCGGCGATAAAATCATTGATATTTTGCACCTGCCCGGGAACGGCGGCGGGTGAAAAAACCACAAAGCGGTCTATCCCTCCCGCGCGCCCGTTTTCCAGCAGGGTTGGCACAATGCCGTCCATCTGTATCGGTATCTTGTAAAATTCAAAAAGATTGACCCGCACCTTGGCGCTTATTTTTTCAGGGTAAATATGGGTGTGAAAATCTATAACCATGTTGTTTTCCTTATGGATGCCTTACTGCCACTGCCTGCGCGCGCAGAACATGAACATTTCCTCGTTGTCAATAATGATCTCTTCCCTGAGGCTGTTTTTGCGCAGCAAAGGGATGTATTCAGCTGCGGGTAAAAGATAATCCGAATTGATATCGTGGCTGTGGACATGCACGCCGTTGATTTTTTCTTTTGACGCCGAATGAAGCACGCTCAAGAGTCCCCCCGGTTTCAGGGCCGCCGCGAACCGCGCTATGGCCGCGCTTTTTTCCTGTATATGGGGGAAGACGGAATAACAGATGATGTGGTCAAAAGAATCATTGTCAAAGGGATACTCCATTACATCGGCGGCGGCAAAGCGTGTCCCGGTATCGGGGAATTTTTGCTTCGCTTTTTCGATCATCTTTTCCGCAACATCAATCGCGGTAATGTACTCTCCGCCGGTTCTTCGCAAAAGCAGCGGAAGCAGCACGCCGGTGCCGGTCCCCACATCCAGAACCGTATCGCCGTTTTTAATGTACAGGAGATTCAGCATCAATTCGATTTTGTCCGTTTCGTAACGGTTTTTCTCATCCCAGCTGTCCGCCATGCGGTTAAAAAAATCCCTTGTTCCCATGTACTTCAGCGCTCCGTGCGTCTAATGATAGCCGGTTCACGGGCTGTTGGCAACATGCCGAAAGAAAAGGTATACTTGCGAATAAAAGGGGAGCCGGTGAGCGTTCAGGAATTGTTACGCCTTGCGGGAATCAGAAAACGTTTTGGTTCCGTTGACGTGCTTAGGGGGATCGATCTTTCGGTGGGCCGGGGGGAATTTATCACCCTTCTGGGCTCGTCGGGCTGCGGTAAAACAACCATATTGCGAATTATCGCGGGACTTGAGACGGCAGATTCCGGCAGGGTGTTTATTGACGGGCAGGATGTGAGCGCCCTGGAGCCGGACAAGCGGGGACTGAACATGGTTTTTCAAAATTATGCCCTGTTCCCCCACATGAATGTCGAACAGAATATCGCTTACAGCCTCAAACTGCGGGGGCTGCCCAAGGCTGAAATAAAAAAAAACGTGACCGAGGCCCTGGCGCTGGTGCGGCTTTCGGGCTTTGAGCGGCGGCGGCCTGATGAACTTTCCGGCGGGCAGCGCCAGCGGGTGGCGGTGGCGCGGGCGGTGATCAACCGGCCCAAGGCGCTGCTTCTGGACGAACCCCTGGGCGCTCTGGATTTGCAGCTCCGCCGGCAGATGCAGATTGAATTAAAGCGGCTGCAAAAGCAGCTGGGCATTACTTTTATCTATATTACCCACGATCAGGAAGAGGCGCTTACCATGTCGGACCGTATTGCCGTTATACGAAACGGCGTTTTTGAGCAGATCGGTTCCGCCGCCGGTATTTACAAGCGTCCCAAAACCGGCTTTGTGGCCAAATTTGTGGGCGGCGCCAATGTACTTACCGGCAGGGCGCTGGAAAGTGAAAACAACCGGCTGATTTTTGAACACCCCGCGGGCCGCGCGGCGCTTGTGTATTCACCGGACGAAGGCGCCGGGAGCATACGGCCCGGCGAGGAGATCCATGTGGCTGTCCGCGAGGAACATCTTATGATCGCGCCGTATGGTAACGGGACGGAAGGCCTGGCCGCGCTGGTCACCGGGAAGAGTTTTGCGGGCGGGCTGCTCCGCATCACGGCGCGGCTGAAAGCGCCGTCCGCGGTTTCGCCTGCCGCGGAAGAGGAGGCCGGCTCCTCCGGCGGCGGCCTGTCCGACAGCGGCCTGAGAGACGGCCTCTTGTCAGGTGACGCCGCAGAGCGGGAAGAAGTCTGCGCAAGTTGTCAGGGAATCGACGCGCCTGTGGAGATCGGCGACAAGGTTCTGGTGAACTGGCATCCGGCTAACGCGATCATAGTGGACAGGGAGTGATGCGGAAACCCATACGCGGCCCGCTGCGGCAGGGCGCCGGAAAAAAGCAGGGCCGCCCGCGGGGGGAGGCGGCGCTTGTCCCCATGTACCTCTTTACCCTGGCCTTTGTGGTCGGCCCCTTTCTGTATATGATCGCGTTAAGTTTCATGCGGCGGCACGGCGCGTGGGGGGTGGAGGCGGTCTTCAGCCTGCGGAATTACCTGCGTATTCCGGAGCCGGTGTACCTGGAAACCTTCAGGCAGTCGATCAAGCTGGCTTTGTACAGCACCGTTGCCACGGTCATTCTCGGCTACCCCTTCGGTTATTTCATGGCCCGCTTCAGCCCTAAATGGCGTAACCGGGTGATGATCCTCCTTATCATCCCCTTTTGGACCAGCGCCCTGATGCGGCTCTACGGCTGGATCATCGTGTTCAGGGCCAACGGCCTCCTTGACTCGATACTTATGCAGTTGCGCCTGACAACGGAACCGCTGCGTTTCCTCTACAACTACCCCTCGGTGGTTACCGGCATGATCTACGCCCTGCTGCCCTTCATGATCTATTCGGTATTTGCCAGCGCGGAAAAACTCGACTGGGGCCTTGTTGAAGCGGCGCGGGTTATGGGAGCCTCAAGGGTGCGGGCGTTTCTGAATGTCAGCCTTCCCCTTACCCTGCCGGGACTCTTTTCCGGGGTGATTCTGACCTTCATCCCCTCAATGGGGCTGTACTATATCGCCGATATTCTGGGCGGCAACAAGGTGATACTCGTGGGCAGCCTTATCCATGAACAGCTGATGAATGTCCACGACTGGCCCTTCGCCGCGGCCCTGAGCGTGGTGCTGATGATCCTCACGAGCCTCTTTTTATACCTGTACCGGCGCCTTACCCGCTCCGGTGAACTGGAGGGGCTGACATGAAAAAACGCCGCTGCTTCCCCCTGTACATCGGCCTCATCCTCGCAATCATGTACATACCGCTCCTGCTGGTCATTGTCTATTCGTTTAACCAGAGCCGTCTTTCGTCGGTGTGGAGCGGTTTCACCCTCTCCTGGTACCGGGAGCTTTTCAGGGACCGCTCAATGTTTGAGGCCCTGCGCAACAGCCTCGTGCTGGGGCTGCTCGCCAGTCTGTGTTCCGCGATCATCGGTTCCCTGGGCGCGGCCGGCATGGCGCGGGCGCGGCCTGAGTCGATGAGCCGCCCGCGGGCAGCCGGCGGCAAAATCATGGAGTATCTCTCGATCCTGCCGATTATGACGCCGGAGATCATTATGGGCGTGACTTTCCTCGCCTTTTTTTCCCTCCTCGCCCTGCCTTTCGGGATGCTCACCCTGCTTATCGCCCATACGGCGTTTTGCTTTCCCTATACGTACCTCCTGGTGCGGGCCAGACTCGCCGGGCTGGATAAAAGCTATGTGGAGGCGGCCCGTATTATGGGAGCGGGAGGCTTGCGGGCTTTTTACGACATCACCCTGCCCCTGGCCCTGCCCGCGGTGCTTTCGGGCATGCTCATCTCTTTTTCAATGAGTTTTGACGACGTAATCGTAAGCGTCTTTGTGGCAGGCGTCCATACCAACACCCTGCCGATAAAAATATACTCCCAGATAAAAACCGGCGTTACGCCAAAAACCAACGCCCTCTGCACGCTGCTCTTTATCTTCACCATAGCGCTCTGCCTCGCCGCCGCCGTGCTGGCGAGAAAAGGGACCAGGAAACCGTAAATGACCAGCGGCGTTACGATGGAAGAAGCGTAATTCCGTATACGGAATAGGCTTAGTTCCGGGTACGGAAGAGGCTTAGTTCCGCATACGGAACAGGTATTGGTTCCGCATACGGAACAGGCTTAGTTCCGGGTACGGAACAGGTATTGGTTCCGCATACGGAACAGGCTTAGTTCCGGGTACGGAACAGGCTTAGTTCCGCATACGGAACAGGTATTGGTTCCGCATACGGAAGAGGCTTGGTTCCGGGTACGGAAGAGGCTTAGTTCCGGGTACGGAACAGGTATTGGTTCCGGGTACGGAACAGGTATTAGTTCCGGGTACGGAACAGGCTTGGTTCCGCATACGGAACAGGCTTAGTTCCGCATACGGAAGAGGTATTGGTTCCGCATACGGAAGCGGCTTAGTTCCCTATACGGAACAGGTATTGGTTCCGCATACGGAACAGGCTTAATTCCGCATACGGAAGAGGTATTGGTTCCGCATACGGAACAGGCTTAGTTCTTTATACGGAAGAGGCTTAGTTCCCTATGCGGAAGTTTAATTGAAGATACTCAACAGGCCCGGAGGAGATCCGCCCAGTAACCGCACGGCGAAGCCGTGTAGCTGAGCAAAGCGGCATGGCGTAGGCCCCGTGACCGCCCCTGTAGCCATAGACCGCGCGACGGCTTTAGCCGGAGCGGTGGCCGCCGCTCAGGCCCGGAGGAGGCCCGCGCCCGGTCTACAGTTCCAAATCGCGGGATTGGACTTTCTGCCGCACATAGGCGGCGAAGTCCGCGATTTTCATCGCCGGCCGCTGGGATCCGTCCCGCAGGCGGATGGACACCGTTCCCTCGTCGGCCTCGCGCTGGCCCAGCACCAGCATATAGGGGATTTTCCGGTTTTGGCATTCGCGGATTTTGGCGTTGAGTCTGATGCCGCCCAGTTCCGCCGAAACCCGCAGGCCGCTTTCCCGCAGCTCCGCGGCGGCTTGCTTCGCGTAATCGTTGAAGCTTTCGGCCACGGGAATCACGGCGATCTGTTCCGGGGCGAGCCACGCGGGGAACGCGCCGCCGAAGTGTTCGATAAGCACGCCGAAGAAACGCTCCAGGCTGCCCAACAGGGCGCGGTGTATCATGTAGGGCCGCTTGTGCCGGCCGTCGGCGTCCACAAAGGTCATGCCGAAACGCTCAGGCTCGTTGAAGTCAAACTGGATGGTGGTCATCTGCCATTCGCGGCCCAGGGCGTCCTTGATTTTAAGGTCGATCTTCGGACCGTAGAACGCGCCGCCGCCTTCGTCAATTTCGTACGAGAGGCCCTCGGCCTCCACCGCCTTGCGGAGGCTTTCCAGAGCGGCGTCCCAGCGGCTTTGCTCGCCCACGCTTTCGGCGGGCTTGGTGGCAAGGTAGGCCTTGATATCGTTGAAGCCGAACACCTTCCATAAATGCAGGCTGAAACGCAGTACTTCACGTATCTCGCCTTCCATCTGCTCCGGCGTGCAGAAGATGTGGGCGTCGTCCTGGGTAAAGCCCCGTACCCGCAAAAGCCCGTGCAGCACGCCGCTGCGCTCGTAGCGGTACACCGTGCCCAGTTCCGCCCAGCGCAGGGGCAGGTCCCGGTAGGAGCGGCCCCTGTTTTTGTAGATCATGATGTGGAACGGGCAGTTCATCGGTTTGATGATGTAGTCCTGCGCGTCGATTTCCATGGGCGAATACATGTTCGACTTGTAAAAACCCAGATGCCCGGACGTTTCCCACAGCCAGCTTTTGCCGATGTGGGGAGTGTAGAGTATCTCATAGCCGCTGCGGTAATGTTCCTGACGCCAAAAATCCTCGATGGCGACCCGTATGCGGCCGCCGTTGGGGTGCCAGTAAATAAGGCCCGCGCCCGCCTCTTCGTGGATTGAGTAGAGGTCAAGCTCCTTGCCCAGGCGGCGGTGATCCCGCTTTTCAACCTCGTCAAGAAAGGCAAGGTAGGCCTTGAGGTCCTTGGGAGTTTCCCAGGCCGTGCCGTAAATGCGGGTAAGCATGGGCCGGTTTTCCTCCCCCCGCCAGTAGGCCCCGGCTATGCTTTGCAGCCTGAAGGCCGCGGAGTTGATCTCCCTGGTATTGGCCAGGTGCGGGCCACGGCACAGGTCCGCCCACAGGGTATTGCCCCCGGCGTCGCGGTTCTCGTAAATCGTTATTTCCGCGCCGGCGGGCAGTTCGTTGATAAGCTCGGTTTTGAACTCTTCGGCGGCAAAACGGTTCAGGGCTTCCTCGCGGCTCACGGTTACCTTCACAAAATCCTGCCGCGAATCGATGATCCGCTTCATCTCCGCCTCAATGGCGGGCAGTTCCTCGGCGCTTATGGGCCGGGGCAGGAGAAAGTCGTAGTAAAAGCCGTTTTCGATTGCGGGGCCGATGGCGACTTTGGCTCCGGGGAACAGGCCGGTTACCGCCTGGGCCATGACGTGGCTGACCGAATGGCGGATAAGCGCCAGCCTCTGGCCGGCGTCAAGTTTTTCGGTTTGCTGATTACTTTCGGGCATGCTCAGAGAATGAATGTTTTAAGATAAAAAGTCAAGATAATACCAAATATGCCGATAAAGGATAGATGAAGCGAAATAGTTGTGCCTGCCCCGGCGCAAGGGGCAAACTGCTGGTACTGACGGCGCTGATTTTCAGCGGGTTTGTGGGACTCTGTGCCGCGCCGCTTGACGCGGGTTATGCCTTTGCTCCGGAAGCGTCCGCTTCGCCCGAGAAACGGGCCGAGGCTGTTCAGGAGGCCCGGTTCAAGGTGCTGAGCGCCGCGGAAAAATACGAAAACACCCCCTACCGCTACGGCGGAGCTGACGCACGGGGACTGGACTGTTCGGGGCTGATATACGTGAGCTTCCAGGACGCGCTGGGGGTTGCCACGCCTCGATCCACCACCGCCCTGTATGCCTGGGTGGAAAAAATACCGAATACGGAACTACAGCCCGGTGATCTGCTGTTTTTCAAAACCGACAATTCGGGGAAAATATCCCACGCGGGCATTTTTGCCGGAGGGGGCCGGTTTATCCATTCCACTTCCCAGGGGCCGGCAACCGGAGTAATCTATTCCAGCCTGGATGAAGCATACTGGGCAAGCCGTTACGCCGGGGGGGGAAGGGCCCTGCCCGCCGCGGATATTGACCAGAGACGGACTCCGGCTTCCTCCATTGCGGCGCCCGGCGCCGACAGGGAAAATACCCGGCAGGCAAGCGGCGCACGTGTCGCGGGCGTTCCGGGCAGCGCGGGCGTTCCGGCCGCGGGCGGGGCAAACGCGCCGCGGGCGAACAGCGTTCCCAATACCGCAAGTACCAGGCCGGCCGCCCTGAGCGCGGGCGGCGGCGGCCCGGCGCCCGGCGCCGCGGCCGAGGACGACTGGGTTCCCGTACGTCCGGACAGCGCGCCCGCCACGGACAACGGCGTATCCGGCGCCCTCCCTGAAAAAAGCGGCCGATTCCTGCTCGGAGTCGCCGCCGCGCCCTCCTGGGGCGGCCTGCTTGAAGACGGCCTGCTGCAGGGCGGGAGCATTTTCCGGGGCTTTACTTCCCAGTTTCGCGGCGCGATGCCATTCACCTTCTTTGACAAGACTTCGCTTTTCGGCGCGGAGATCCGCCCCGAATATGACGCCGCGCTGGGAGTGTTCCGGCTGCCCTTCACCCTTTCCTGGGGCTTTGACGACCGCTTCCGGGTCTTTGCCGGCCCCGTCATCAGCTTTGGCGACGCCGAGTTAAGGACCAGCGACGGCGTACGGCGTTACACCGGCGGGACCAGCTTCCTTGGCACCATAGGCATTACCGTTGCGCCCTTTACGTTCAAGGTAGGCGGCGGCGAACTGGCCCCCTATGGTGAACTCGCGTGGCAGTCCTACATCAACGACGGCTCAAAACCAAACATCGTCGCCGACTTCGCCGCCGGTATCCGTTTCTCCACGGGAATTCGCTTTACCTGGAAAGTCAAGTAGGGGTGAGCCGGCTCTACACACAGAGCGGAGCGCAATGAAGAGTGAAGAATGAAGAGTGATGAATGATGAATGAGCAGGGAACAATGAGCACAGAGTGTCTCTGTGCTTTGCTCATTGCTCTGTGCTCGTTGTTCATGACCATGAACTAAGCCTGTTCATGGTCATGAACTAAGCCTGTTCATGGTCATGAACTAAGCCTGTTCATGGTCATGAACTAATACTGGTTCATGGTCGTGAACTAAGCCTGTTCATGGTCATGAACTAAGCCTGTTCATGGTCATGAACTAAGCCTGTTCATGGTCATGAACTAAGCCTGTTCATGGTCATGAACTAAGCCTGTTCATGGTCGTGAACTAAACCTATTCATGGTCGTGAACTAAACCTATTCATGGTCGTGAACTAAACCTATTCATGGTCGTGAACTAAACCTATTCATGGTCGTGACCTAAACCTATTCAC
>JAISYA010000001.1 GCA_031270205.1 Treponema sp. | reverse complement strand
GTTGGTGATCCCTATTGAGGCGCTGAACGAACTGCCCGTCTTGATAGGCATGCTGATGGAGCTGTTTACCCTGAAACCGGCCGTACCGCCCGAAGGCACATTCCCCTGCGGGTTCCAGTTAAGACCGCTGAAAGAGGACGCCTCCCCCGGATTTGATACGTTGTACAGAGTAACGGTGGTGATCTGCACCGGCTTCGCACTCGTGCTGTTGACCAGGGTTATGTTGGCGCCGTGCACGTTCTGGATCTCGCTTTCGTTGATCACTATCTCGACAACCTGGTCCTTGAGGGCCGCCAGCCGCTCAATAACGACATAGTCATCCGGAAGATTAAGTTCCACCTGGATCAGGTAGTGCGCCCCTTCCGTTATCGGGAAATCCGCGTCGCCGACCACGCCGATACGCCCGGTCTTGTTGTAGTTAATGGGATCGGGCGGGGTAAATTCCCCGTAGCTGTAAGACATAGAATTATTGGCGCTGGTGTCCCTGATTACCACGCTGTTCACCACGCCCGTGCTGTTGTTGATAATTTTGACAAGGCCGCTGCCGTACCCCCCGATCTCAGGCGGCGGCAGGTCCGGATCGGCAAGCCGGTCGTAGTACGACAGGGTTGTTACCTCCCCTTCCTTAATGTTAACGCTAAGCGCCATCCCGTAGTAATTCTGCCTTGAGGGCATGATTTCCACCGTGTGTATACCGGGATCGAGAACCCTCATCCACTCCATGTCTTTCGTGAAACTCGGAGAGTCTATGGTACCGAAGAGGTATACCCTTTCGCCTATCCTGATCTTCTGGATAACGTCGCTGCTTTCGCTCTTGTTGATGACCTGCAGGATACCCATGCCCGGGCCGGCTATGTCGCTCATGCTCACGTCCGCCGCGTCGTTCGGGTTGGGCGGCCAGGTTGTGGTCGTGGAGTAGAAGTTGTTCGTCGTCTTGTAAATCCACATGTACAGAGTGTGCCAGGACTGCGAATCGTTGGGTTTGATTATCGGCACGTTCTTTTCAACCGTGGTCTTTTGGAGGGGGAGAGGGACCTGCACCTTGTACTGCCCCGCCTCAAAATACCAGAGCACCTCGTCCTTCGCCTTCGGTCCCGGATCAATAGTGAGGATCTTATCGTCCAGCCTAAAGGTAATATACTCAACATCGAGGTCGGCCGTAACGTTGCGGATGATAAGCGGATATGTCGGAGTGCCCTCCGCGGGCGGCTCGATTGGATTTTCCGTGTCGGAGGGATCGAGAGGCCTGGTTATCCTTTCGTCTTCGACCACTATCACCTTCCCGTCATCGGCGCGATACACGTAAATAACATAGTTCGCGCCGGCCTTGGGCATGTACTTCTCCGCGATGGTAAAGCTGCCGGTGGAGTTCCCCGCGTCATAGGCGGAGTTGGTGTTCCCCGGGCTTAAAGCATAGGTAATATCAACCCTGTAGGGTATGTCGGTCGGCTCATGGTAGGAGGCATGGGTGGACGCACGGGCCGGTTTGCCGGTAACCTCTTTCGTTTCCGCGCCCGCCCGCGAAATGGTCATCCCGGTAACGTCAACGCTGCTGGTGCGGTTGATCACCCAGAGGATCGCGTAATCGCTGCTGCGCACGTCGACCTCGCCTGAGACCTTCGCATCGATCTTAAGCTGGATATTGCTGGGGTCAAACCCTATCGGGTTGAGACACGATGCCAGGAATACAATGATTCCCGCACTGAGGATGGCTCCGATGATGGAGTTCGCGTATTTTTTCATGATCCGCTCCTTTTAACCGGTGAAAATCGCCGACACCGAAATAAAGCTTATAAGGATTACATAATGAACCTTATCTATTTCCACTTGTAAATATATCACGAATTTTAAATTTATCAAGGGTTTTGCGGTTTTTTTTGAAATTTTTTTTTCATTGAGCGACAAAAATAAAAAAAACAAAAATAAAAAAAACGCTTGACAAGATTGAAATTTCCATAGTAAAATATTCTCAATCACTGCGTGAACGAACACGCAAAAACTATTTTCGGAGGAAAGCAATGAGTACAGGAAAAAGAATTCTGCTGGCAGTCTGTGTATTGGCGCTGGCTGCGGGAACCGCCTTTGGCGGCGGCGGCCGGCAGGGCGCCGCAGCGAGCGGCAAAGGGCTGATTGGGGTGGTTATGCCTACCCGGTCGGAGGAACGCTGGAACAAAGACGGTACAGCCGTCAAGGAAGGGCTGGAAAAACTGGGCTACACCGTAGACCTGCAGTTTTCGGATGACGACATCCCCACCCAGACCCGTCAGATTGACGATATGATCACCAAGGGCGTCAAAGTCCTCGTGATCGCGTCCATTGACGGCGGCGCCCTCTCCAACCAGCTCGCCAACGCCGCGGCCGCCAAAATCCCGGTCATTTCCTATGACCGGCTTCTGATGCAGTCCCCCAATGTTGACTACTACGTCTCGTTTGACAACTACAAGGTCGGACGGCAGATGGGGGATATCCTGGTAACCGGCCTTAAACTGAATCAGGCGACCGCCGCGAACCCGGTTATTGTGGAACTCTTTGCCGGTTCCCCGGACGACAACAACTCCGTCGGCTTCTACCAGGGCGCGATAGACGTTCTGCGGCCCTACTTTGACCGGGGCGCGCTGAAAGTACCCTCCGGCCAGATAGACCGGGCCGTCATCGGCACCCTGCGCTGGGACGCCGCGGAAGCCCAAAAGCGCATGGAAAACCTGCTTTCGGCGTACTATTCCGGCAACGTGGTGTTGAACGGGATTCTCTCCCCCTACGACCCGATAAGCCTCTCGACCCTCGAAGCCTGCAAAGCCGTCGGTTACGGCAGCACCCCCGGCAAGCCTCTCCCGGTAGTGGGCGGCCAGGATTGTATTGTCGCGTCCGTTAAGTCCATCCTTGCCGGGGAGCAGTACGCCACAATACTGAAAGACACCCGCTCCCTGGGCGCCGCTACGGTTACCCTGGTGGACACCATCATGCAGGGGAAGACGCCGACGGGCCTTGATACCACGAGCTATAACAACGGGGCCAAGATAGTTCCGTCCCTGTTGCTTGACTCGGTTATTGTTACCAAAGATAATGTCCAGAAGGATGTAATTGATACCGGGTATCACAGCAGGGCGGAACTCGGCCTGTAGGCGGAATTCCAGTGTTGAAAAGGCTTTTGTAACCATATCAGCCGTCTGCCCGTAAAACGTCTGCTTTGCGGGCAGGCTTGTGTTTTCCATACCGGAGCCGGTAACGATACAATTTTCAAGGCAGTGCGCCGGTAACACTGCCCCGTTATGGTAAATAAGGAGTGTTTTATGCCCGACAGGGCCTTGCTTGAAATGCAGAACATTACCAAGACCTTTCCCGGAGTGGTGGCGCTGGATAACGTTAATCTCCGGGTAGAGCGGCGCGAAATACACGCCCTGGTGGGGGAAAACGGCGCGGGAAAATCGACCCTGGTAAAAGTCCTGTCCGGCGTATACCCTCACGGTACGTATAAAGGCGACATTGTGTTTGAGGGCAATTCCTGCGCTTTTGCGGACATCAAACAAAGCGAAAAAATCGGCATCGTAATTATCCACCAGGAACTGGCCCTAAGTCCCTATCTTTCCATAGCGGAAAATATTTTCCTGGGGGATGAGCGGGCGAAACACAATATTATTAACTGGGACAAAACGCGCGATGACGCGCTTATATACATGCGGAAACTGGGCCTGGATGAGAACCCCAACATACCGGTGAACAAGCTGGGGGTGGGCAAGCAGCAGCTTGTGGAAATCGCCAAGGCTCTGGCAAAAGACGCCAAAATCCTGATCCTGGACGAGCCCACCTCGGCGCTCAACGAGAAGGACAGCGAGCATTTACTCCGGATCCTGCGGGAACTTCGGGACCTGCACAATATTTCGTCGGTACTGATCTCCCACAAGCTGAACGAAGTAGCGGAAGTGGCGGACCGCATCACTATTCTGCGGGACGGCAAAACCATCGAGACACTGCAGGTGGAACGGGACGCCGCCGGCAGGGCGTCTATCAGCGAAAACCGGATTATCAGGGGTATGGTTGGCCGGGAAATTACCGACCGCTTTCCCAGGCGGAACAACCCCGTCGGCGACGTTATTTTCGAGGTGAAAAACTGGACTGTCTATAACCCCGATAACCCCGAGCAGAAAAAGCTGGACAATGTGAATATTACCGTGCGGGCCGGAGAGGTAGTGGGCCTGGCCGGGCTTGTAGGCGCGGGACGGACGGAACTGGCCACCAGTATTTTCGGCAAGTATTACGGCGTGAATATCAGCGGCCAAACCCTGATCGGCGGCAGGGAAGTGAACCTGGATTCTATTCCCGAGGCGATTGCACAGGGCCTTGCCTATGTGACCGAGGACCGGAAAGAATTCGGCCTGGTGCTGATTGGGACCGTCAAGGAAAATACCACCCTTGCAAAACTGAAAAAAGTCTCCAAGGGCGGCGTTATTGACGAACACGAAGAGATCCTTGCGGCGGAGGATTACCGCAAAAAACTCAACACAAAAACGCCGTCAATTTTACAGCTTGCGGGCAACCTTTCCGGGGGCAACCAGCAAAAGGTAGTATTGGCCAAGTGGCTTTTCTCCGATCCCCGGATCCTCATCCTGGACGAGCCGACACGGGGCATCGATGTGGGAGCCAAACATGAAATTTATACGATCATCAACAATTTGGCGGCCCAGGGTATAGCCTGTGTTCTTATATCCAGCGAAATGCCGGAGATTATCGGCATGAGCGACAGGATTTACGTGATGAGCGAAGGGCGGATTACCGCTGAATTGGAAGGTGTAACCGCGACTCAGGAATCGATTATGGGTCATATTCTATCCAACTAAAGAAGAAATGGCATTAACACTTCGTGTTAATATTCGAACATGGACGGCGATTCCGCCGTCAAATCAGAGGATGCAATGAATAATTTGTTTGCGTTTTTAAAGAAAAATTCAAGGCAATACGTCATGGTCTTCGCCCTGGTAGTGGCGATGATTTTTTTCGGTATCCTGACAGGCGGCGTTTTTTTCCGGCCGGTGAATCTGACGAACCTGGTGCTCCAGAACAGTTACGTCCTTATCCTCGCGGTGGGGATGCTGCTCTGTACCCTTACCGGAAACGTCGACCTTTCGGTGGGATCCGTCGTCTGTTTTGTGGGCGCGGTATGCGGGGTGATGATTGTGGATATGCACATAAACCCCTTTTTGGTGATGTTCGTTTCGCTGCTTATCGGCCTGGTAATCGGCATGTGGCAGGGCTTCTGGATCGCCTTTGTCCACGTTCCTCCCTTTATCGCCACCCTGGCGGGAATGCTGATATTCCGCGGCCTGGGGCAGGTTATTATGCAGGGACAGACCAAGGCGCCTTTTCCAAGAGAATTCCAGGTGATAGCCTCCGGTTATATCCCCGATTTTCCCCCTCCCCTGGGAGGGCTTACCATAGGCGGCGCGACCTTTCATGTCTTTTCCATTATTATAGGCCTGGTGATTGTCGCCTTTATTATCGCCAGCGAGATCACCAAACGCCGCAAGCAGAAAGCATATAACTTTGATTTATTGCCTAAGGGTATTTGGATAACAAAGCTGTTGGCCATTGCCGTGGTTCTCATGGCCTTTACTATTGTATTTGCCCTCTACCGGGGATTGCCGAATATTTTGATTGTCCTGGGCGTTCTTATCGTGGGGTATCAATTTGTCGCCTCAAAGACCGTACAGGGCCGGCATATTTACGCGCTTGGGGGCAACGCGAAGGCCGCGAAACTTTCGGGGGTCAAAACCGAATGGGTGATGTTCTGGATATACACCAATATGGCGGTTCTTGCCTCGATAGCGGCCGTGGTTTTTGCCGCCCGTCTGAACGCGGCTACCCCCAAGGCAGGGCAGAACTTTGAAATGGACGCCATCGCCGCCTGTTACGTGGGAGGTTCGGCGGTATCCGGCGGTATAGGGACTATCATCGGGGCGGTGGTAGGCGGCCTCTTTATCGGCGTCCTCAACAACGGCATGTCTATCATTGGAGTCAGCACCGACTGGCAGCAAGCAATCAAGGGCTTCGTTCTTTTGGCGGCAGTCGCTTTTGACTTGTATTCAAAAAGAAGAAGTACGAAATAATTGGGCTGATTTCAGGATTTGCCGTTTTGAAACCGGCTCAATCATACGGACACAGGGAGAGTACATCATGATCAACTTAAAACAATTCGAATTTTGGTTTATTGTCGGCAGCCAGGACCTGTACGGTGAGGAAACCTTACAACAAGTGGCGGAACATGCCCGCGTCATGGCGGACGAACTTGACAGGGATTCGGCCATTCCCGGCAGGGTAGTATTAAAGCCGACAGGGAAATCCCCCGGTGGCATACGGAAACTCTTTGAGGAGGCAAACGCCGCTTCATCCTGCGCCGGAATCATCACCTGGATGCATACTTTTTCCCCCTCAAAGATGTGGATAGGGGGCCTCTCGATCAACAAAAAACCGCTCTTGCATCTGCATACCCAATTCAACCGCGACATACCCTGGGCCTCTATCGACATGGATTTCATGAACCTGAACCAAAGCGCCCACGGGGACCGTGAACACGGGTACATCTACGCCCGGATGCGCCTTCCGCGCAAGGTGGTGGCCGGGTTCTGGCAGGACGGGGAAGTCCGCCGCCGTATCGGCGTGTGGATGCGCGCCGCCGCCGCCCGCGCCGACGGCTTTGACTCCGTGGTTCTGCGCCTGGGGGACAATATGCGCGAAGTTGCCGTAACCGAGGGCGACAAGGTGGAGGCCCAGATCAAATTCGGCTGGCAGGTAAACACCTGGGGAATCGGCGGCCTGGCCGCCATGTTTAGCAAGATAAGCGACGCAGAGGCTGAAAAGGCCGTAAAGGAATACGAGGCCTCCTATGAGCTTGGCGCCGAATTGCGTAATGCGGGCAAGGCGCGGACCGCGGTGATCGAACAGGCAAAAATTGAGATAGCCCTGCGGCAAATGCTTGAAGCGGAACACGCCGGGGCCTTTACGACGACCTTCCAGGATTTACACGGCCTTCCCCAGCTTCCCGGCCTTGCCGCTCAAAGGCTTATGGAACAGGGCTACGGTTTTGGCGCGGAAGGCGACTGGAAACAGGCTATGCTGGTGCGGGCCGCCAAAGTCATGGCGTGGGGGCTGCCAGGCGGCGTTTCGTTCATGGAAGATTATACTTACCACTTTGAACCGGGCCGGGAGGCGGCCCTCGGCGCGCACATGCTTGAGGTATGCCCCACTATCGCCGCGGGGAAACCCCGCATTGAGGTACATCCCCTGGGGATTGGCGGCAAGGCCGACCCCGCCCGCATGGTGTTTGACGCCGCGCCCGGCCCCGCCGTGCTGGCAACGGTAGTGGACCTGGGTGACCGCTTCAGAATGATCCTCAACGAGGTTGACACCATCACGGCAAACGATATGCCGAAACTCCCCGTGGCCCGCGCTCTGTGGAAACCGCGCCCGAATATGCGGGATGCCGCCGAGTCGTGGATCATCGCGGGAGGGGCGCATCATTCGGCATACGCGAGCGCCCTCAGCGCGGAGTATTTTCTTGACTGGGCGGAAATGACAGGCGTTGAGTGTGTCCTGATTAACGGGGACACGAAGCCGGCGCGGCTGCGGGAGGAACTGCGCTGGGGCGAAGCCTACTGGAGCGGGCGGTAAGCGGCAGGCCCCCGTACTGCCCGGCGGCGTCTATCACGGCAGGGAAATTTTCAACAGGCGCGCCGGACGGATAGACAAAATCCCTTTATACGGTTTATAATCCTCTATTATTGTGTCTCTAAAACTCCGCCTGGGTTTTGGAAGTTCACCCCAGCAAATTTTTCGTTTTTTGGAGGCGAAAATGAAGTTGATGAAACGTCTCGCGATTTTGACGGCGATCTTCATGATGGCTGTCCCCTTTGGCCTGTTTGCCCGCCCTTTGGCGGAAGCGGGCAAAACCTACGAGCTGACGCTGCTTCACACGAATGATCATCACGGCTCGGTGCTGCCCAACGGCGGCCGGGGAGGGCTTGCCGAGCGGGCTACATACGTCAAGTCCGTCAGGGCCGCCAACGCCAATGTGCTGCTCATCGACGCCGGCGACATAAACACCGGACCGGCCCTTTCCAATATGTTTGCCGCTGAACCGGATTTGCTCGCTTACAACCTTATCGGCTACGATGTGGGAACCTTCGGCAACCACGAATTTGACGGCAGTCTGGAAAAACTCAACAAGCAGTTGGCGCTGGTACGCTTTCCCCTGGTCTCCTCCAACATCAAAACCGCGGACGGCGCATTCCTTGGAGGACGCCAGTACCTTATAAAGGAATACCAGGGCTTTCGGGTGGGGATTTTCGGTATTACCACCCTGCGTACCGAGCTTATCGCCAGCCCGGACAAGAGCCTCACGTTTATTCCCGAAATAAAAGCGGCCCTGGACGTGGTGGACATCCTGCGGAACAGGGAACAAGTCGACATTGTGATCGGCATCACCCATATCGGGGATGTGGCGGAAAGCGATGTGCATATCACTTCGCCGATTCTGGCCGCCTCGGTACCGGGAATCGACATCATCGTGGACGGCCATTCCCACAGCTTCTTTGACGCCCCCCGGAAGGTGGGGAATACGTTCATTGTTACTTCCAACGAGTGGGGGAAGTATGTGGGAGAAGGAAAGCTTTCGATACAGGACGGAAAACTGGCCGCCTTTGACTGGAGGCCGGTGGAGATCAACAACAAGGATACACAGACCTTCGCGCCGGACGGCGCGGTCACCGCCCTGCTCGCGCCCTACATAGAAAAGTCCAACGCCAGCCTCAAGGAAGTGGTGGGGCAGGCCGCCGATACGTTTGTTTTCGGCAACCGCCTTACCCGCTACGGAGAGACGGCCCTGGGCAACATGATCACCGATGCCAACGTCTGGTACTTCAGGAACGTTGCCGGCCAGAACATCGACTTTGCCTTCCACAACGGCGGCAACATGCGGGCGGAACTGCCCAGGGGGCAGCTTACCAGAGAACAGATTCTCACGGTGCTGCCGTTTGAAAACTATCTCTTTATAGTCTCCCTCAAGGGCTCGCAGATACTCGAACTCTTTGAGTATATCGCAACCATCCCCCAGGGCAACGGCGGTTTCCCCCAGTTCTCCAAAGAAGTCCGCTATACCCTGGACGTGCCCAACAAGGAAATCCGCGATCTCAGCATCGGCGGCGCGCCTGTGGATCCCAACAAGACGTACCGCTTCTGTACCAACGATTACCTCCTCGGCGGGGGCGACGGGTACACGGCGCTGACCGTGTCCCAGGACCCCTTCAACACTTCGTTGCTGCTCTCTTATGTGGTAATCGAATACATCAACTCCCAAAACGGGGTCATTACGCCCTCCACGGACGGCCGTATGCAGGTAATCGGTGGAGTAAGCCCCTAAAGCTAAACCGTCCCCCGCCGCGGTTCGGCGGGTAAACAATTTATGGAGGAAGTAGTATGAAGAAAAGCATTTCGGTATTGGTTCTCGGTGTGGTCCTGGCGGCGTCTCTTTTTGCGCAGGTGGAGGACAAGCATACGATTACGGTTGACGTCGGCCCGACCATTATCGGCGTTGCCGTGGGGGCTACGCTCGGCGCCGTGGGAGAAGGCCTGAGCGGCAGCGGTTTCGGCATTGCCGGGCAATACGAGTTCCAGCCCTGGCAGAAGTTTTCCGTGGCGGCGCGTTTTGCCTACCTGGGCATTACGGCGTCGTATGATCCGGTAACGATGGATATGAGATCGTATTCGATTGAGGGCCACGGGCGCTTTTATCCCTTTGGCGGCGCTTTTTTCCTTGACGGCATGCTCGGTTTCGCGAATTTCAACCTGTCCGGTTCAGGGGGCGCCGAAGGCGTCAGCGCGAATATAAGTACCAATATGAATTATTTTAAGCTGGGCGCGAAGCTGGGCTGGAGAATTGATTTCGGAAGGCCGGGCGGGTTTGTCTTTGAACCTGCCTTTGGCTATTCGGCGGGGATTGGCGACAAGAGCAACATTAGAGTGTCGGCTGGAGGGGAAGGCATACCCGCGGAATATCAGGACATGGTGGATGAGTATGCCAATAGCGCTATCGGCGGCGCCGGTCTGGACGACATGATCGACACGGTCGCCAATTTCATATTTGTAGGCGGCCCCAGAATGACGCTCGCTTTCGGCTGGAGATTCTAGGCAGCCTGCGGGATGAGCCTCCGCGCGGGGCAAGCCGTGCGGTAGAAAAATCGCCTCTTGGCGATTTTTGGAGATTATAACGCGCGAAGCGCGGCAAACTGCCGGCGGTCAACTCAAATAATCCGAAAGCCGCCGGTAGGTTTGGTTCACGATGTGCTTTATGGCGATGTCCGTCTCTTCGCCCAGTTCGTCGATGAGCGCCTCAAGGCTTGCCAGGCTCTCGTTGAGGCTCGTATGGAAGCCCCGTGAGGGGCGGAACCGATAGCCGCCTTCGCCGTCGGTAAAAAGGGCGAGAAAGCCGAGTTCTTTCGCGCCCTTTTTGCACAGAACGGGTTTTACCAGGCTGTCGAGGTGATCCAGCAGCGCGGGCAGATGTTCCCGTGAATCGCAACGCTCCTTCCGGGGCCATTCGCGGCTCAGGGCCTTGTCCGCGTCCAGCGTGGGCGCGAGCGAGAGAATAAGTTCGAGTTTTTCGCCGGCAAGCAGGGTGTACTGCTTGTTGACGACGACGCTGCCTTTCAGTCCTTTGTACATTATCTCCTGGGGGATGTCGCTGATGGCGGCGAGTTTTTCCCAGGGGAGGATCGCCGTCTTCTTCCCCTTAATCGTTTTGATCTCAAAAACCTCGCCGGCGATTCTGATGTTGTTGGTAAAGTCCCGGGGCTTTTTGAGCCGCTCCCCCGCGTCCGTTTTCCCGCGCCCGGAAGCGAAGATGCCGGGCCGTATCCGTTCCAACACTTCTCTTGAGAGGGGCGAAACCGACATGGCGTACATTCGGGTGGTACGCACGATTTCGCCGGCCACGATAAAGGGCGGATCCGTGCGGAACATCACCGAGCCGGGATGAATGATGATCTTATCCGCGGTCAGGCTGCGGTACGAGCCGTTCCTGCCCGTTCCCTCGCGCACGCAGACGAACTGTATCATGCCGCGCCCCACGCAGCAGAGGTAGTCGTCGGTTGCGCCGCCGCTGAGTACGGGGATTTTCAGGGCCGCGAGTATTTCTTCAAGCTGGGCCACCACGTTCGCAATTTCCGCCATTGCCCGCTCGTCAAGATAATAGCGGCTGCAGAATTTGATTGTATCGCCGGAATCGCTGTAAGAGCGGAACAGTTTGAGGTAGGAGACAAAGTCCCCGCCCGCGTCGCGGAAGCTGTGATGCGCCTTGCGCGCGTCGGTTTCTTCCCCCGGCGGGAGGATGTACGGGCTTTGCGTGGAAAGAAAAGCCGCGGCGATGAGCGTTTCCCGGATCACGTAGGGGTAGCGCAGTACCGCTTCCACAATGATCCGCGACTGGCGGGGGGCAAGGGGGAATTCGGTCATCAGTTTGCCCGTTCCGGAAAGGCTCCGGTCGGGTTCAAGGGCCTCAAGAAGGTTCAGCGTTTCAATGGCGGCGAGGAGTCCCTCTTTTTCCGGCGTGGAGATAAAATCAAAGTCCTCAAAGCCGGTTATGCCCAGGTCGGCCATGCGGAGAATCACTTCGGAAAGATCCGTACGGAAAATTTCCTCGGTGGTGAACAGCGGCCTGTTTTCAAAGTCCCGGCGCTTGTACAGGCGGTAACAGACGCCTTCCCTCGTACGGCCCGCCCGCCCCTTGCGCTGGTTCGCCGAAGCCTTTGATATGGGCGCTTCCACCAGGCTTGAGGTAAACGTGCGCGGGTTGTACCAATTGAGCTTTGAAAGCCCCGAATCGATCACGGCGGAAATGCCGTCGATGGTAACCGATGTTTCGGCGATATTGGTGGCGATAACCACTTTGGTTTTTCCCTTCGGCGTGCCCTCAAAAACACGTTCCTGCTCTTCCTTGCCGAGCCTTCCGTACAGGGGCAGCAGGTGCAGCGAGCCGCCCACAGCGCTCAAAGCGAGGCGGTTCATGCAGTCCTTGATCATCTTCTCCCCCGAAAGAAAGACGAGGATATCCCCCCCGCGTTTTTCAGTGATGAACCGCGTGGTAATGGTTTCCACTTTAGCGAGTATCGCGTCCATAACGCTGTCACCGGCGCCGCGGCTTTCACGCGGCCCGTTCGCGTTTGTATCTTTTCCGTTGCCCGCTTCCGCATAGGGCGGGCGCTGCCTCCGGCCGGGCCGGGCGGAATCGCCCCCGGCGCTTATGTCGGGCGCGTCATAAATCAACGTTACCGGAAAGCGCTGGGCTTCAATTTTTACAATGGGGCATTCGCCGAAATATTCCGAAAAAACCCCGGCGTTAATAGTCGCCGAAGAGACAATCACCTTAAAATCCTTGCGGTTTTCCAGCGCCCGCTTGAGCAGCCCCAGGATAAAATCAATATTAAGACTCCGCTCGTGGGCTTCGTCCACCACGAGCAGGCTGTACCGGGAAAGCCAGGGGTCCAGCTTCATCTCCTGCAGCAGGATTCCGTCGGTCATAATTTTGATTTTGGTCTGATTATTCGTCCGGTCCTCAAAGCGCATCTTGTAACCGATAAGGCCGGGGATGGCCGTCCCCATCTGCCGCGCGATGAATTCGCTCACCGACACCGCGGCGATGCGGCGCGGCTGGGTTACGCCAATGATCCCGCGCTCCGAATACCCCGCTTCGTGGAGTATCACCGGCAGCTGCGTGGTCTTCCCCGAACCGGTGGGGCTTTCCACCACCACCGCCTGATCGTTTTCCAGGGCCGATAAAATTAACGAATGATTTTTGTAGACGGGCAAATCAAGATAGTTCATGACCCATCATAGCAGGCCGCCGGGAATAAGGGAACCGGTGAACGCGGGGAAGCGTTACCGAAACACACTGAAAACACGGATACCTGAGCGCCGGCCCCCAAACTATCGGTGAAAAACTACCGGGTTTTACGATTGATACGCACGGACCGCCCGCGGAGGACGGTGAGCCGCTCAGCAGAGACACTGAGCCGCTCAGCAGAGAAGCTGAGCCGTTCAGCAGAGAAGCTGAGCCGTTCAGCAGAGAAGCTGAGCCGCTCAGCAGAGAAGCTAAGTCGTTCAGCAGAGAAGCTGAGTCACTCAGCAGAGAAGCTAAGTTGTTCAGCAGAGACGCTGAGTTGTTCAGCAGAGACGCTGAGCCGCTCAGCAGAGAAGCTGAGCCGCTCAGCAGAGAAGCTGAGCCGCTCGCGGAAGAAGGTGAGCGGCTCGCGGAAGACAGTGAGCCGCTCGCGGAAGACAGTGAGCGGCTCGCGGAAGAAGGTGAGCGGCTCGCGGAAGTTGGAACAGGCTCAAATGACGCTCCCCGGCCTTCCGGTCAGGCGTATCACGCCTGATTTCCCGCGAGTAAGCGGTGCATCCACACAATCATCTCGCCGCCGCCCCGGTTGCACCAGGAACCGTAGGGAACAGCGGTGAGCGTTATATCCTGAAACGTTTGCGCGTTTTCCGGGGAAAAGGACGGAACCATTCCGGGCGCGGAAAGTTTTTTCCCCCTGAAGCGGATGAGCATGGTACCGCCGAAAAGATCATCCCGCCACACCGCTTCGGGCGCCGCGGTTTCGTCCAGATAAACCGAAGCAAGGTTTTGCCCGTTGTCCGCTTCTTCAAGGCAGTATACTTCCGGCCCCCGTACCATGGCGGCCTTGCCGCAGTTTGCCCGTACCAGGGGGTTTGCGTACACTATCCGGGGCGGTATGTCAAATGAGACAAGCGCTTCGTCATCGTTCCAGATACGGGAAATCCGGCAGTAGCCTGTATCAATTTCACACTCCGCGCGTTCCCCGTTTATCGTTATGCTATAGTTTTCCGCGAATTCCGGTTTCCGTACCATAAGGGCAAAGGACGCGCCCTGTCCGCTGACCCGTATCGTTATTATCCCCGTTTTGGGATAATCGGTTGTAAGGGAAACGGCCGCGCTTTTTTCCCCTATGGCAAAGGACGCGGTGTTTTGTATAAACAGATTGACGTACAGGGCATTATCAGAAATTGAATAAATGTACTGGCCCAGGGAGCTAAGGGTTCTGGCCACGTTGGTCGGACAACAAGCGACATCAAACCATTGCTGCCTGACCGGTTTTACATGGGCGCGGGAACTGTGATCCATGCAAATATCGGGCCATACTTCCAGGGGGTTCACATAAAAATAACGGTCCCCTTCCAGAGAGATGCCCGCCCGCACCGTATTGTACAAGGCCCGTTCCACCGTATCAATGTAGGAGGCGTCCCCCGTTATCCGGGACATGCGCAGGCCGAAAAGGGCCAGGCCAATGGAAGCGCAGGTTTCGGCATAATTGGAATCGTTGGGAAGATCGTAGTCAACGGTAAAGCGTTCCCAGAATCCCGATGAACCGACGCCCCCGGTAATAAACATCCGTTTTTCCACGATGTTCCGCCAGAGGGTTTTACAGGTTTCAAGCATATCCGTATCATCGTACTCTTCCGCCAAATCCGCCATGGCACAGTAAAGGTACACCGCCCGTACCGCGTGCCCCTCCGCGCTCTTCTGCTGCCGTACCGGAAGATGGGATTGGGAATAGCGGGGATCGTAGGACTGTAGTTCCCTGAATAGGGGGCGGTAGCCGGGGCGCGCCATTTCTTCCAAAAACCAGTTGGGGCTTTGCCCCCTGCGTTCCACAAAATAGCGGGCTAGTTCCAGATAAGGCCTGCGCCTGGTAACACGGTAGAGTTTTACCAGGGAAAGTTCTATTTCAGGATGTCCGGAATACCCGTGGAGCTGATCTTCGCCGGGGCCGAAGACCCGTGCAATAAGGTCCGCGTAACGGCAGGCTATCGCGAGAAGCCGGTCCTTACCGGTAGACTCGTAGTACGCAACCGCCGCTTCTATAAGGTGGCCGGCGCAGTACAGTTCGTGGCCCTCGGTCAGGTTTGACCAGCGCCCTCCCCTTTCCGCCAGGGTAAAGTAAGTGTTAAGGTAGCCGTCTTCGCACTGGGAACGGCCGATAAGATCGATTACTTCGTCGGCATTTTTTTCCAGTTCCGGGTTTGGGCGGAGCGCGAGGCTGTAGGCCGCCGCTTCAAGCCACTTGGCGGCGTCGGAATCCTGAAAGCAGGTTCCTTTCCGTTCACCCTCCGCGTCCCCGGCGGCAATGCGGAAATTCGCCAGGCAATAACTGGGGACCGCGCCGGGAACGCGGTCGTTGAGAATGTTCCACTGGTAGGGAAGCACCACATCGGTAACCAGGGCGGTATAACGGTTCCAGAACCGGTCGTCAATCTGAATGTTTTTTATGGGCAGTGCGCAAGCGGATTCCATGGGGCCTACCTTAATCGTTTAGGTAAATTCATTCTAAAACACCCTGCCGTCCTTGTCAACAAAGCGCAAAGAACCGTGCCGCGGAACCAGGGCATACGAAACAAGCTTATCAAAGAAACCGCAACAGGGTACACTAAGGTCATGGTTACCATAAAAGAAATTGCCCGGTTAACCAACGTTTCCACCGCCACGGTATCCAATGTGCTTAACGGGAAATCCGGGGCAGCAGGCGCCGCCAAATCCAGGGAAATTATCGAGGCGGCCCGCAGACTCCGCTACAAGCCCAATACGCTTGCAAAAAGCCTTAAACAGCAAAAGACCAATACCCTGGGCATTATCGCGGAAGACCTGACCGTGTTTAACGCTCCGGAAATTGTGGACGGCATTGACGCCTTTTGCGAAGAAAACGGTTATGAAATCATTTTGGCCAACATGCGGCTTTTCAAACGCTACCATAACGATTTTACCGATACCCTCCGGCATCATGAACTGCTGGACGCGGTGCTGCAGAACATGGACGCCAAACAGGTTGAAGGTATTGTATATGTGGGCTATCACTGCCGTGAAATCGCCTACGTTCCTTCCGGGCTGGAGGTCCCCTTTGTATATGCCTACTGTTATCCCAAAAAGGAGGTTTACCCTTCGGTGCTTTATGATGATGAAAAGGCCGCAAATGATGTGACGGAACTCTTGATAAAAAAAGGCCACCGGAATATCGGTGTAATCTGCGGCCCTGCTTCAAGCTACCACACCCAGAGAAGGCTTTGCGGTTTTAACCGGGCCCTGGCGGAACACGGCCTTCCCGCCAGGCCGGAACTGGTACTGTACGGTGATTGGGAACGGCCTTCAGGATACCGCCTTGCGGGAGCGCTTATTGATTGGGGAGTAACGGCGGTCTTTTGTTTTAACGACCTTATGGCTTCCGGTGTTTACGGTCTGGCTGCGGAACGGGGTCTTAAAATCGGTAAGGATATTTCCCTTTTCGGCTTTGACAACCGCGACATCAGCCAGGGCTATATTCCGGCCCTTTCCACCGTTGAGCTGCCCCTGCACGAAATCGGCCGTGTGTGCGCGGAGATCATTCTGAACCAGATAAACCACCGCAGTACCAGAAAAAAGCGGGTTTTTCTGCCCTGTGCTGTTCATGAGCGGTATTCTGTTTGCGGTTATACGGAGCAGCCCGAGATCGGCACTAGGGGCAGCCTGGGATCTTCTCCCGCCCGTGCGGTCAGCGGTTAAACTGGAATTGCCGGTCTTGACCAAGACTGGCGCAATCAATAGTATTAAGACAGGTTCTAAAAACAAAAGTTTTTGGATAATTTGCAGTCTAGTCAAGACAAGGAGCGTTTTATGACCAGTTATAGGGATTTGGGCCTGGTAAACACTAAAGAGATGTTTAAGAAGGCGGTAAGCGGCGGATTCGCCATTCCGGCCTACAACTTCAACAATATGGAACAGATGCAGGCGATCATTCAGGCCTGTGTGGAGACCAAGTCGCCGGTGATTCTCCAGGTTTCGGCGGGCGCGCGGAAGTACGCCAACCAGAACATTCTGAAGAACATGGCCAGGGGCGCGGTGGAATACGCCCACGAGCTGGGCTATGATATCCCCATCGTGCTGCACCTGGACCACGGCGACAGTTTCGATCTTTGCAAGAGCTGTATTGAGACCGGTTTTTCCTCAGTCATGATCGACGGTTCCCACCTGCCCTACGAGGAAAACGTGGCGCTGACCAAAAAGGTCTGCGAATTCGCCCATTCCCAGAAAGACTATGTTACCGTCGAGGGGGAGTTGGGAGTGCTCGCCGGTGTGGAAGACGACGTTTCCTCCGAACACAGCCACTACACCCAGCCTTCGGAAGTGGTGGACTTTGTAAGCAAAACCAATGTCGATTCGCTGGCGATCTCCATCGGCACAAGCCACGGCCGGGCCAAGTTTAAACCGGAACAGTGCACGAGGGACGCCAACGGCATCCTCATTCCGCCTCCGTTGCGTTTCGACATTCTTGAGGAAATCGAAAAGCAGATCCCCGGTTTCCCCATCGTGCTCCACGGCTCTTCTTCGGTGCCCGTTGAGTATGTACAGATCATCGAGAAATACGGCGGCAAGCTCTCCGACTCAGTCGGCATCCCCGAAGAACAGCTCCGCAAGGCCGCCAAGAGCGCGGTCTGCAAGATCAACATCGACTCCGACGGCCGCCTTGCCATGACCGCGATGATCCGCAAGGTTTTCGCGGAAAAACCGGAGGAGTTTGATCCCCGCAAATACCTGGGCCCCGCCCGAGACGAGCTGAAAAAACTCTACGCCCACAAAAACAAAAACGTACTGGGCTCCGCCGGTCAGGCGTAAGCGCCGCCTGCCCGCCTTTCGACTTTCGCCTGTCGTAGGGGCGAAAGAGGGGAACAATTTTACCACGGACGGCGCGGACAAAAGCCGCGTCGTTCTCGTGCGGCCGCCCTTGTCATTGCGGACTTGATCCGCAGTCCCGCCAAAGGCTGCGCTTGCGGGCCGTTCTCTTTAATTCCCGGGAGCCTGTGGGACTTTGCAGG
Organism: Treponema sp.; assembly: GCA_031270205.1. Classification (GTDB taxonomy): domain Bacteria; phylum Spirochaetota; class Spirochaetia; order Treponematales; family Breznakiellaceae; genus WQXQ01. Next base: position 838 of record JAISYA010000001.1, on the reverse strand, counting down.
GTATATTTTGCAATGAGCCTCCGCGGGGCAAGCGCAACAAACTGCCGGGGGCTCCGCCTCTAAAAATCCGCGGTTACCGCGCCCCCATTACTGCCGCCGCCGTAATTGTTCCCGCCAGAGCCGCGCCGCAGGCGGCCCAAAAAGCGATACGCCAGCCGCCGCGGGCTTTTTCAAGGCGCGCTATCCGCAATTCCGCGGTTTGGCGATAGGCCGCGAAGGATTGTTCCAAGCTCGTCAAGGAGGACTCGGCTTTCGTCAATGCAGTCTGCAGCAAGGCCAAGTCCGTCTGCGATTCTTCCTGAGTGTTCAAGAGCGCTGTCGATGCCGCCCGCAAGTGTTCCAATTCCGCTCTCAATGAGTCCAGCTCTTCTTTCGATTTCCCGAGCGTATCCTGCAAGCTCTTCGAGTTCTTCCGCGAGTCTTCCAGCTCGTTCCTGAGCCTCTCGTTGAGATCGGCGAGCTGATTCGAGATCTCGATCAACCTGGACAGTTCGTTCTCTGAGACGCTCCCGCTCCCCGTTGGCCCTGATTCCAAAGAATACAGCGGCAGCGGCAATCCCCAGCACAAGGCCGCCCACAAAAGCAGCCAGACAAGGGATTTTGGGAAAATTGAAAATATTTTTTTTCGCCACACAAATACTCCTTATCGTCTCTGAACCAAACAGTATACCGAGGTACAATTCAGAAACCTTGTCTTCATTTTTCAGCAAAAGTTGTTCGGGGCTGTAAACAAAGTGCCTGATTCGGCGGGAGGAGCCGCCGGCCTGGGGGCGCCGCTTCAAACCCGGTTGTACCGTGACGCCCAGACCGCCGCAGACAAAAAAAAGAGCCGGGCGGG
>JAISYA010000246.1 GCA_031270205.1 Treponema sp. | reverse complement strand
CTGTCTTCTTTAACCTACAGCCCGGACGGGAAACAGGTGTTATACAGTTCCGGTCTTGGTGATAACAACATTCATATTTGTGACACGGAAACGGGCAAAGAAATGGGTGTTTTGTCGGGGCATGGCGGCAGCATTACATCCTTACTCTATAGCCCGGATGGTAAAAAAATGCTTTCCGGCTCGGTGGACGGTACAATACGAGTCCGGGATATGGAGCAAGGCGAATCGGGCAAGGAAATCGCCCGGTTCGCCAGCTTCTCCGGCGCCGACACGCAAATTGCCTCCGCCACCCGCGACATCGCCGTGGAGGAAATAGCCGAAAAGGCCGCCTCCATCGACGGCGAATGGATCGCCATTACCCCGGACGGCTACTATCAGGCGTCTCCGCGCGGCGACCGCTACCTCAATGTCCGGGTGGGGAACACCGTCAGCGGCATAGACAGCTACCGCTCCGTGTTCTACAACCCGGAGCTGGTGCGGGCGCGCCTCGCGGGCCGGCCGGACCCCGCTTCCAAAGCAGACGTTACCATCCAGGATGCCGCTTCCTTTACCCCGCCCGTGGTAACCGTCCGGGCCGCGAACACTACCACCACCACAGGCACGGCGGATATTTCCGTCACGGTCAGCGACAAAAACCGGCCCGTCAAAAATATCAAAGTCCTCGTCAACGGCACCCTTCTGGGACGCGAGGATTTACGCAAGGCACGCGGCCGGGGGCTTGGACCTGAAAAAACCAGCTTCACCGTTACGGGCGATCTAAAAGAAGTAACGTTCAGGCTCCCGGTTCCGCTTGAACCCGGCGAAAACACCATCGAGGTAACGGCCTTTAACGGCTATACCGACAGCCGCAGCAGCGCCGCCGTTACCTGGCGGACAAATCAGCGCCTTCCCCCGCCGAACCTCCGGATACTCGCCATCGGCGTAAATAAATACGACGACTCCCGCATACGTTCCCTTAATTACTGCGTCAGCGACGCCCGGGGCATTATCGATTCCTTCGAGGCTCAGGCCGGCAAACATTACGCCAGAGTGGACAGCCTCCTCATCGCGGACGGCGCGGCAATCACGCCCACCGCGGCGAATATCCGCGACAAGCTCAAATGGCTGGACCAGGCGGGGCCCCGCGACGTCATTATCCTTTTTCTGGCCGGACACGGGATTACCGCGGGCAACAATTTCTACTTTTTGCCGAAAGACGCTTCCCTTACAACAGGAAATACCCTGGACACGGCAAAAGCCATTTCCGACCGGGACATTCTTTCGGTACTGGACGCGCCGGGGAAGCGCCTTATCTTTATCGACGCATGCCAGTCCGGCGGCGTTGACGGCAACCTGATGACCCGCGTCCTTATGGAAAGCAACGGCCTGGTATTTACCGCGGCGCAGGGCAGCGAGCGTTCCAGCGAGTTTGAGGATTTGAAGCACGGCATTTTTACCTACAGCATCATGGAGGGCCTGCGGGGAAAGTATAATACGCGGGGGGCCAAAGACATAAAAATACTGCCCTTAAGCGTTTCGGTGGCGGACTACGTTTCAAAAGAAGTGGAACGCAGGACACGGGAAACCCGCGAACCCTTGAGCCAGAATCCCAAGGTTTATTCGCTGGGCTTCCCCGAACTGACCATTGCCGAAACGCCATAGAACGGAATACCGGTTAAAAGGAGATGAAAATGAAAAGGATACGGATTATGACACTTGTGTGCTTCCTCGCCGCGGCGCTCCTGGGCTGCGCGGGCCAGGCGGCTTCCATGGAGGAAGCTCCCCCGGCGGATGCGCTTACCCTTGACCAGGCACTGGCGGACATAGCCGCCTACTTTGCGGGCAGGCTGCCCGCTTCCTCCTCGGTGGCTATAACGGGTTTTGAGGCCGAAACGGAAAACCTGTCCGCCTACGCCGCCGAAGAGCTGTGGAACTGTTTTGAAAAAGCGGGCGGCTTTATCATGGTGGACAGGCGGAACCTTGAAAAAATCCACGATGAGATACGCTACCAGCTTTCCGGCGAAGTCAGCGACGAGTCCGCGCGGGCTATCGGCAAACAGTACGGCGTACAGTACATCATTTACGGGAACCTGACGCGCATAGGCGGCGATTACCGCATAGCGGCCTACGCCACCGACGTGGAAAAAGCAAGCTCCACCCTGCGCGCCCTTACCGTCCGGCAGGACGAGCGTTTAAGCGCCCTGCTCCTTAAAGAGCAAACCAGCCTTGAAGCCGAAATTGACCGGGCGGTTGCCGGTTTGGGACGTTCGCTTGCCGGCCGTATGACCATAGCCGTAGGCAAAATAAGCCTGAACGGAACCGGAACGGTTACCAGCCTTTCGGACTATCTGAAAACAAGCATTACCCACAGCGCCCTGCAGCAGGCCGGTAAATACGAAGTGGCCGGCGATGACGCAATCAGCGAATACGCGGTGTCCGCGGCAAACTTGACTCGTGATATTTTTGTGGAGGACAGTCCGCCCCTTCCCGGCGCCCGGGCCTCCGTCCTGATACAGGGCCTTGTGGAAGGGGAGTTTTCTCCGCTGGGCGAAGACACTCAGGTAACGCTGCGCCTGGTGTCCGCCGCCGACAACAAGGCGATGGGTTCAAGCCGTTTTGTTATTCCGGCCGCGGAGATGCAAAGACGCGGCCTGTCCCTGTACCCGCCGAAAAACGAAACGGCTGTTTCGCGGGCGGAGTTTGAGGCAAAACAGGCGGCCGTCGCCGTCTACGGCGGCGGGAACAACGCTTTTGGTTTTACCGTCAAGGCCGACGACCTTGACGGCGTTTACTACGCCGGGGAGTACATGACCATGCGGCTCTACGCGGAAAAGGACTGCTATTTCAGAATACTGCACGTCGGCGTGGATGGAAATGTGCAGACGCTCTACCCGCGTTCCCCCAACGACGACAACTTTATCAGAGCCGGCCGGACGCGCAGGATTCCCGACAATACCCGTTTCAGAATCACCGCGCCTTTCGGGGAGGAGTATATTCTTGCCGCCGCGTACGCAAGCCGGTTTGAGGCCGCGAGTTCAGGCGGTTCCGTTCCGCTTGGGGCAGCAGGTCTGACACGCGACATTGTAGTTGAAGAAGAACAGTCGCAAAAAGAAATGCGGCCCCTCGCGGTGGCAAAATTCAGTTATACGACACTGCCCAGGTAAGGGCCGCGAAAGGCCCCGTTACCGCAGGACCAGAACGCGCCTGCGCCGCGAAACTCCCAAACTTGAAAGCCGCTTCGCGGCTTTCAAGCCCTTGCCGCCGGTTTCTTTTTTGGGTATGCTGGTTTCATGAAACAGTTTCTTTTTTTCCTTTTGATTCTTTTCGCGGCCTTTTCGCTCCATGCCAAAGGAATCGCCGAAGAGACCGCGCTGGCCGGGGAAAAGGCCGATACCAGTTATGCCTTCGGCCTTGTGATCGGGGGGGATCTCAAGACCGCGGGCCTGGAATTTGATTATGCCGCCTTCAGCCAGGGGCTGCGGGACGCCGTCGAGGGCGGGGAACCCCGGTTTTCCGCGGAAGAGGCAGTCGAAATGGTCCAGACCGCCTTCCGGGCGGCCATGGAGAAAAAGGCCGTGGAAAATCAGGCCGTGGAGACGCGGTACCTTTTGGAGAACGGGCAGAAGGACGGCATCATTACCACCGAAAGCGGGCTGCAGTACGAGGTGATCACCGAAGGGGAGGGGGAGAAGCCCGGCGCCGGCGATACGGTGAAGGTCAATTACGAAGGGACCCTGACGGACGGCAGGGTCTTTGACAGTTCCTGGGAAAGGGGGGAACCGGCGGAACTCCCCATCGGCGCGGTGATCCCCGGCTGGTCCGAGGGGGTCCGGCTCATGACCGTGGGCAGCACTTACCGGTTCTTCATCCCCTCCTCACTGGCCTACGGGCCGCAGGGGGCAGGGCAGCTCATCCCCCCCTATTCCACCCTCATCTTCAAGGTGGAACTTCTGGAGATCCTTCCCGGGGAGGCGGACGCTGACGGAGAGGCGGAAGCGGCGGAGGGGGAAACCGCCGAAACCGGCGGGGATTGACGGCGGGTCTTTACGCCGTGGAGCGGCGCTGCCCCGGATAGTCGTCGATGATGGAGGCCAATGAATTTTCGTCGGTCCTGACGATGGCCTTTTCCCGCTCGAAGCTCTCCACCGAATCCGACGCATGGGCGGTGTTGACCATGACGTTGCTGCCGAATTCCCGCCGTACCGTCCCCTCCGGCGCCTTGAGGGGATCGGTGGGTCCCAGCACGTCGCGGATCTTTTTGATGGCGTTTATCCCTTCATAGACGAGGATCATGCACTTTACGGACCCCGGCTGCCTGGCCTTCTCCGCCGGACAGCTTCCAGGCCGCTTCCCCGACATGAATTCAACGATCTGTTCAAACTGATCCCTGGCGCACTGGATGCCGAAATTCCTGGTCAGGGATTCCAGGATGTCTTTGTTGACGGGCACGTTGAATTCCCGGGCCAATACCTCCGCGGCCTTTTTGCCGTAGCCGGGGGCCAGGTTTTTCTTCAGCGACTCCTCCACGGGGCCGTAAAAATCCAGCGCTTCCGCCAAGGAAAAACGGTGCACCTTGATCCCCACAATCCGCAGGCCCGTCCGGGAAAACATGTCGATGATGGTTCCGGGCCGGGACGAATTGTGTTTCCAGTTGTCGGGTTTGATGATCACCAGGGTCTGTTCGATTATCGAAGGATCCGGGTAATTAAGATTCTGGATGATGTTTTTCTCGCTCCTCAGGAAGGAGGCGAACCGTTGCAGGTCCCCGTCGGCGTCCTTCTGGAGCCGGGGAGTAAAGACCGCGGGTTCAAAGTAGCTTACCTCCCCCGGATTGTCCCGGGAAACGATCAGGTCCGCGTAGGTATCCCTGATCGTCTCGCCCGTCATCAAATCCACTTCCATGTGTTCGGTATAGACGGGCCCGCAGATACGGATGAGCTTTTCGCAGGGGTTTTCCCCCCGGAAAAGGAG
>JAISYA010000228.1 GCA_031270205.1 Treponema sp. | reverse complement strand
CGGCCGCCCTGGGACGAAAGGACTTGCGATCTTCCGCTGGTCCCCAATGGCAACAAACGCCACCTGACGATTATCGACAAATACCAGGGGAAAAAGTCTCTTACCCGCTTCCGTCTGTTAGGCTGCGCCGGCAATTACAGCATACTTGAGGCCTGGCCCGAAACCGGCAGAACCCATCAGATACGGGTGCACGCCGCCGCGCTCGGTTTTCCCGTTGTCTGCGACGTTCTCTACGGAAACGGCAAGCCGGCGCTGCTCTCTTCGTTCAAGCGGGGCTGGCGCGGCGATCCGCTGGAAGAAAAGCCCCTCCTGGCACGGCTTGGCCTCCACGCCGCCGCGCTTGCGCTGACCGTTCCGGGCGCGGAGCGGCTCAGACTCAGCGCCCCCCTGCCCAGGGACATGGCGGCGCTGATTACACAAATGGAAAAACAGGCGGGCTTCAGTATCTCAGAAAGTAGCTCTCCGCGTTCCTGAACGAAATGTCCTTAACCATACCGCCGAGCAGTTCAAGGTCGTTGGGTATCTCCCCGTTCTCGGCCCAGGTTCCCAAAATGTTGCAGAGGATACGGCGGAAATATTCATGCCGGGGGTACGAAAGGAAACTGCGGGAATCGGTGAGCATGCCCACAAAACGGGAGAGGAGGCCGATGTTACCCAGTATCTTCATCTGGGCTTCCATTCCGTCAATGTGGTCCAGGAACCACCAGCCCGAACCGAGCTGCATCTTGCCGGGAATCCCCGCCTCCGTGGAATCCGCGGCGCCCTGAAAGCTCCCCATGATTGTGCCCAGGGTGTAAAAATCCTTGCTGTTAAGACTGTAGAGGATCGTCTTGGGAAGTTTCCCCGCTGAATTGAGCAGGTTCAGCAGCAGGGAGAGTTTTTCCGCCAGCGGATGATCGTGTACCGCGTCGTAGCCCGTGTCCGGCCCCAGCCGGGCGAGAGCGGCGCTGTTGATGCCGCGGATCGCGGCAAAATGAAGCTGCATGACCCAGCCCCGGCCGCAATATTCACCGCCGAGGAATTCCAGGAGAAAAGTCTTCCAGGACTCTGCTCCGCGGCTGTCCGGCGCTTGTCCCGCCAGGGCCGCGGCAAAGATCTCCCGCGCTTCCTTTTCCCAGAGGCCGCGGTTAATCGCCCCCGGTCCCGCGCCGGCCCTGTCTTGCGAGGCGGTTGCGAAAGGCGGAAATTCAAGGGCGTGATCCGAGGCGCGGCAGCCCAGGCGGTCAAAGTAATCGATCCGCTCGCGGACAACGGCGAGAAGATCGTCAAGAGCGCCGATGCTTTTGCCCGCGGCTGCTCCCAGTTTTGCGATGTATTCGCCGAAATCCGGTTTGTCGATATTGAGAATCCGGTCGGGCCTGAAAGAGGGCATGACCCTGGTCGCGGTTGCGCCTTTGGCCTGCTCGTGCCATTCCAGACTGTCCGCGGGATCATCGGTAGTGCCCACCGCGAAGACTTTAAATTTTTTAAAAATCCCGAACACTGAAAGGTCCGGATCGGTATTGAGCCGTTCATTGGCCGCCTTCCAAATGTCAGGCGCGCTTTGGGGGTTCAGCGGCTCGCTGATATTGAAGTAACGCTGCAATTCCAGATGCGTCCAGTGGTAGAGGGGATTCCCGATCAGCCTCGGAACCGTTTCCGCCCAGGCAAGGAATTTGTCGTAGGGATCGGCCTCTCCGGTAATGAGCCTTTCGGGAATACCGTTTGCCCTAAGCATCCGCCATTTGTAATGGTCCCCCCCCAGCCACATATAAGCCAGGTCCGGAAAGCGCCGGTTTTCCGCGATTTCCTTCGGTATCAAATGGCAGTGGTAATCGAAAATCGGTTCCCCCGCCGCCGCCTCATGGTACAGTTGTTGGGCTGTTTTGCCCGCCAGGAGGAAATTATCGTCCATAAATTGTTTCACCACAATGCCTCCATTTAATTCAGCATATCCCAAAGCGGATCATCTGACAAGGCGTCCTGAACCAAAGGGTTATCATTTCAAAAAAACATTTGTATTCCCGGCCAATGGGCGTTATACTATAGCTATCTTTAATACAAAACTGAGGAGGTTTAGTATGAAGTTAAGCGGAAAATTGGCGTTGGCGGGCCTGGTTTTGCTCGTCACAAACAGTGCTTTTGCCGGAGCCAGGAAAGAATCGGGCGCTTCTCCTTCGGAGGGAGCGCGGGCTGCCAGCAAAGAAATTACCATCGCGTACAGCGGTACGCCGCAGCCTCACGAGAAAGAGTATGTTATCGACGTGTTCGTAAAAGGTTTTGAGCAGAAGTACGGCGTTAAGGTAAATCTTGAATTTATCACCCAGGACGACTGCATCAAAAAAATTGAGAGTGAACAGAGTACGGGCAATATCATTAGTGACGTTCTCTATGTGGACACGTCCCGCACGGGCCCCTATATAAACGGCGGCTGGATGGCCGACATCTCGTCCATGATCCACAGCGGTTCAAGCCTTACCAAAATGTACGACGCTGCCACAAACAAAGGTTCGGCGCGCTATTTTGTCCCCAACAGTTTTGATGTATATGTTCTTGCCGCGCATGTTGACGCGCTGAAATATCTGCCCGGCGGCCTTACCAGACAAAACGTGGTGAACGGTATTACCTGGGAACAATACGCCGAATGGGCGGTAAATATCGCCAAAGGTGAGGGGAAAGGCAAAACCATGTTGCCCGCGAGCGCCCAGGGTTCGCAGCTTCTGTACCCCATGGCCGGCATGGCCCTGGCGTACGGCGGCGGTTTCCCGGACTTTACCTCCGACGGCTTTAAGCAAGCGTTGGGTATTATTGCCGCTATCGCCAAAGGAAACGGCTTTTACGCGGAGCAGGCCCAGTACAGCGCGCCTACCGATCCCATGCGCTCGGGGGACGTATGGCTTACGTTTGCCCACATGAGTCCCATCGGGGTTGCGTACAACGCCGCTCCCAATCAATGGGTTATTGGGGCCGCTCCCAGGGGCAGCCGGGGCGCGGGATCCACTTCCGGCGCGTGGTGCTGGGGAGTGCAGAAAGGCGCGCCTCACCAGGACCTTGCCAAAGCGTGGATCGATTATGTTACTACGGCACAGATAAACTACGACTTTAATTTCAACATGAGCTTCTTAAGTCCCATTAACGAAGTCGGTCCCCTTTTGAGCAGTGAAGATGTGGTAATGACCGCGGGCAATAAAATGCTTGGCAACACGATTGTTTCGGGCGTACCTTCCGCGGATTACAAAGACTGGAACGCGGTAAAGCTGCTCTACATTGACGCGTTTAACCAGACGGTGCAATCGCAGCAGGCCCCAAGCAATACGTTCCTCTCGGACCTCGACAGCAAGTGCAAAGCGCTGCGTAATTAGTAGAGTTGTCCGGAAACTGAAGTTTCCGGACAATTTCCGCCAAAAACACATAAACCGTATAAGGGCGGGACGACAATGATGGAAACAGGCAGGCGGAAAATCGTCCCATATCTCCTCATGACGCCCGCCTTTATGTATTACATGGCTTTTTGGCTGCTTCCGGTACTTTCCGGTATAGCCGAAGTGTTTACCACAGGCGAAGGCGGCTTTACCCTTACGGGGAACTTTTTACTGATGTGGCGGTCGGACCTGTTCCTGGAGTCGGTATACAACACTGCCCTTTTTGCCGCCATTTCAGTAATACTGCAATACCTTATTGCCCTGATTCTGGCAGTGCTGCTCAACATCAAATTTAAATTTTCTCATATCCTTATGTTTGCCGCCATGATACCAATGGCTATTACGCCCACCGCCGTAGCGATACTGTGGAAAACAGGGCTTTTTCGGGACGGCTGGATCAACTCACTGCTCATGGGAACGGGGATCCTTAAAAGCCCGCTGGTCTTTATGAACGCCGAGGGCTTTTCCGCGCTGTTGCTTATCATCCTTATTGATACCTGGACGGTAACCCCTTCCGTAATGATTATACTTTCCGCGGGGCTGCAGGGCATATCAAAAGAAATTCGGGAAGCGGCTTATTCATTCGGCGCCAACAAGTGGCGTATTTTTAAGGATATCACCCTCCCCATATTAAAGCCTTCTATTGTTACGTCGATTATATTGCGGCTCATTTCCGCCGTACAGGTTTGGGCCATCGCGGTAATGGTACTTGGCCACGGCAAAGTGCCGTTTCTGGTGGAACGTATCGCTTTTTACGAAGACGTTATTCCCGGCGTTCCTTCCAGCGGTAAACTCGCTTTTACCCTCTCATTTACCACAACCGTAATCGTGTTTCTCGTTACCATGCTGTACTACCGGGCAAGCAGGCGCGGTACTTACCTTGGGGCGCAATTATGAATAATGTGGATCGCCTTAACATTGTCCAAAAAACCGTGACGGCCATTGTACTCGCCGGCATGCTCTTCCTGGTGGCGGCGCCGCTGCTCTATTTTATTACCGTGGCTTTTTCAAGCGCCGTTGAAATGAGCCAATTCCCCAAACGGCTTTTCCCTTCCATGACGCTTACGGTAAAAGTAGTCCCCGCTGAAGACGGGCAGTACGAAATTTTCCACGACCGCGGCGACGGGCAGGGCTACCGTTCCGTTATCACCAGCGGAACCGCCTCGCGGCTGGAAACCCATTTTAAGAGGCAGTACAATGTTACGGTTTCCGGCGAAAAACTTCTTGAAGATTTCAGCGTTACCCGCGTTCAGGGTGAAAAAGAATTTACCTATACTAAAGAAGTCCTCTATAACTTTAACCAGTTTTTCAAAATAGTAAACAACGCGGCGCCGGCTTTAAGAAACAGTATTATTGTGTCGCTCCTGACGATTCTTATTTCACTCACCCTTGGCAGTATGGCCGGTTTCGCGATGGCCCGTTATGATTTCCCCTTCAAAGAAAAAATCAATCTGGGTATTTTAATTGTGCGTATGTTTCCCGTAGTGGGCATTACGATTCCCATGGCAAAACTGCTTATCAATTTCGGTCTTTTTGACACCCGGATCGGCCTTGCCCTGCTTTATTCGGTGCCGAATATCGCCCTTACCGCGTGGATTACTTCCAGTATTTTTATGGGAATAAGCCGCGAACTGGAGGAAGCAAGCCTGGTGTTTGGGGCCAATCCTCTGCAGACCTTTCTGTACATTACGCTGCCCCTGGCGTTTCCCGCTATGGCGGCAAGTTCCATGTACGCATTTAATACCGCGTGGAACGATACTATTTCCGCGCTGATACTCACGAACAGGAATCAGACGCTTTCCCTTGTGGTGTATAAGGCAATCGGGACCACTTCAAGCGGCATTCAATACGCCGCCGCGGGGAGTATTGTACTCATTTTGCCGGCCCTTGTATTTACTTTTATTGTGCGCCGCTACATTAACGAAATGTGGGGCGGGGCAAAACTATAAATTGCCGGGGAGTTGCTTCATGAGTTATCTTGAATTAAGGAATCTACGGAAGCGTTATTCAAAAGACGGCCCCCTTATTGTGGACAACATGAACCTTTCGATAGAGAAAGGTGAATTTATTGTATTCCTCGGCCCTTCCGGCTGCGGTAAAACTACTACGATACGCATGATTTCCGGCCTTGAGGAAGTTTCCGGCGGCGATATATTGATTGAAGGGGAGAGCGTGCTCCGCAAGCAGCCCAGGGACCGCGGCGTTTCAATGATTTTCCAGAGTTATGCCATTTGGCCCCACATGACGGTGTTTGATAATATTGCCTATCCGTTAAAGCTGCAAAAGGTAAAAAAAAGTGAAATCAGGGAACGGGTGAAAGCCGCCGCGGAAGCCACAGGCATTGAAAATTTTCTTGATCGCTTTCCCGCTCAATTGAGCGGCGGGCAGCGGCAGCGTGTCGCCGTGTCACGGGCCATAGTGGTAAAACCAAAACTGTTTTTAATGGATGAACCTCTTTCCAACCTTGACGCGAAACTCCGGGTTGGCATGCGTACGGAATTAAAAAGTATTCATAAACGGGAATCTTCAACGACGATTTTTGTTACCCATGATCAGGCGGAAGCAATGAGCCTTGCGGACCGCATAATTGTTATGCACCAGGGAAAAATCGAACAAATCGGCACGCCCATGGAAGTCTACCATGACAGCGCAAGCCGTTTTGTCGCCGGCTTTATCGGTACGCCCCCGACGAATTTTTTTGAGGCACTTATTGAAAAAACCGCCGCCGGCTTTGAGGCGGTAAATCAACACTTACGCTATACCATTCCCGCAGGTTTACAATCCGCCCTTGCCGGGCGCGAGGGGAAGCCGGTGACAATCGGTATAAGGCCCGAATCAATAGGCGTGGAAAAACCGGGTGGCAAAAGCGCCGCGTATCTCTGCGACGCTGAAATTGAATTTGTCGAACCGCAGGGAAGCTACGTGATTCTTATTACCCGCATAGGCGGCGGTGAAATAAAAATTGTTCATACCGGCAGCAGCGATGTGAGCGCGGGATCGCGCGTATCCCTTTATATAAAAGACGACGGGGTTATGTTTTTTGACGCTGATTCAGGAAAGCGTATCCGCTGAGGGCCAGCCAGCAGCTTGTTGCGCCTGTGGATTTTTCCGCAATCTTTCAGGAAAAAGGCAGAAAAAACCTCAATACCAATGTCAACAACGTTAATACCCAAATTGGGAACTTCCGGTGGAGTGGCGCGTTATCCCGCAGGCGTTCTTCAAAAGCCGCCTGTTCTTCCCCGGACGGCGCGGTGACCATATCCCCGGCGGCGGTGCATATACCGGCGAACGGGCGGTATATGCGAAAAGGTTCATATATACCGGAAGGTTATGCGACATTGGGCTAAAATGGATTGACAAAATATAACGTATAAATATAATGTCTTTAGGGGAAATTATGTACAACAAAATTATTGGAACAATAAAAACAACCGTTATTGGTTATGAAACAAACAGCCAATTAAAATTATGGAAGGAACCGATTGTAGAAATTATTTCGGCAAAAGATGAGAAATTAAAAATATTAAAAGAAGTGGTATCTGTTGAACATTTTATGCCTTATGATATTTTATCGGACGCAAAAAGTATTATAAGTTTCTTTATTCCGTTTCAAGAGAACATTATAAGAAGTAATATAAAAGGGATAATGGCTTCAGAAAAATGGGCGATCGCATATATAAAAACAAATGATTTAATAAAAACAATTAATGACGATATTGAGAAATTGATGGAACAAAATGGATACAAAACCGGAAAAATACCCGCAACGCATAATTTCGATGTGGAAAAATTGATAAGTAACTGGTCTCATAGACATATAGCTTATATAGGAGGAATTGGAACATTTGGTATAAATAATATGCTTATCACAAAAGACGGGTGTTGCGGGAGATTCGGCAGCATAATAATAAATTATGAATTAAATGAATATAAACAAACCAATGAAGTAAAGGAAAAGTGTTTGAATAAATTAAATGGATCATGTGGGATATGTCAAAAGAAATGTATTGTAAATGCTTATGAAAATAATAAATATGACAGGTATAAATGCTATAAACAATGTTTGAAGAATGCAGAGTATCATAAAAACATAGGGTATGCGGACATTTGTGGAAAATGTCTTGTTGGTTTACCTTGTTCAATAAAAGAACCATAAAAAATATGGGGTACGGCGCAACTTCGCATAACAGGATTGTTTATGCTTCGCCGTCATGTGGCGGCCCGGCGGGGCTTTTTTGCCTCGTCTCTAATTCGTTATAATATAACGAATTAGAGAACCTTGCCAGGACAATGGTGGCGGCGAGGTCAAGTGGAGGTCAAGTATGGAAAATTCCGTCTATCATGCCTTTCGGAAGCCCAAAATCCTCAAGGGCGGGAAAAAGGTTCACCGCTGGTACTACTATTGGCTGGACGCCGCCGGAAAACAGCATCAAAGCGCCTGTAGGGGATGCCGAAACCGGTCCGAGGCCGAAAATTACATTCGGACCCTGGCTCCGCCCCCGGACACGGCCCCGGCCCCCGCCGGGGGGGATGGGGTTACTATCGGCGAAATTGCCGAAACTATGTATATCCCCGGAAGCGCCCATGTAAAGCGCCGGATTCAACTTGGAAAATCCGTAGCGGTCGAAACGATGGCCGAATGCAGGCGCTATACAAAGCTGATAATCGCCTTGTGGGGCGGTATGCGGCTCCGGGACCTGGGGGTAGATCAGGTCATGCCCTATCTTTTTAACCAGGAAAAATCGGGAAAATGGAAAAACCGCTTTCTTGAGGTTTTAGGGGAAGTCTACACGGAAGCGCCCTGGTATCATTGCCGGATTGCGAAACCGGCCTTTCAGCGGTTCAGTACGAATTCAAGAAAAGCGGATATTTTCACTACGGCGGAATTGGACCGGCTGTTCCGGCCTGAAAATTTCCCCAATGAAATGTATTATCTTTTTTTCCTGTTATGCCTTTCCGGCGGCCTGCGGCTGGGGGAAGTCCGGGCTATCCGGGTTAAACAAATTATTTTTGATCGCAAGGTTTTGATTGTAGACGGATTTTGCAAGCCAAGCGGCGAAAGAACGATTTACAACAAAAAAGGAACGCCGGACCATCCCCACCTGCGGCTTGTATATCTCCCGGACATGACCTTAAACAGGCTGGCCGCATGGATCGCCGCCCAGGGGCTTCAGGAAGATGATTTTTGCTTTACCATTAACGGAAAACCGGTCCGGCAGGAGCGGGCTCAAAGGGCTTTCTATGAGGCTTTGCAAAAAACCGGGCTTATCCCCTATCCAACCAAAAGAATACGGGCAAAATCGAAGTCAATCACGGGGCGGAATAGAATATCCCAGGCGCATCAAAAGCCCCTGGACGGGCGGAAACTGGTCCCCCATTCCCTGCGTTATACCTACGTTTCCCGTATGCGCCGGGAACTATCGGCGGCGGAACTACAGCCCATGTCCGGCCACGCATCGGTCGAAATGGTAGATTATTACAACCGCAAAATGCTAGACCTAGCCCTGGAAAGCCTCCCCCGGACCGGACCGGCGGCGGCTAATACCCTGTTTGCCTGAAGCCTAAAGCCCTGCATCCTTTATGAGATAGGCCGAATAACCGGTCATGCCCGGAATCGGCTCCGGTCCCGCCACGGCCTGGTGCTTCCGTCCTATCGGCGGAACCGGGCGGCGGCGGGCCGGTTTATCAGTTACTTGACCGGCTGGCCCCCGCATGGCCGGGACGGCGATCAAGTAAAAATACTTGACGGCTTTTTTTGAAAAAAATGAAAAAAGCGGGTTCCGGCCCTTTTTCTTATTTTTTTTCAAATGCCAAATTTACATGAATAATACTCTTACTCTTAGCTAATTCTTTATATTATAAGGAATTAGCTAAAAGTAGAGGTAAAGTAATTTACAAGACTGGCTAAAAGTTCTTATAAGCAAAAAAAAATAGAAAATTTTTTATGCTATTAAGTAGTTTACCGCCAGTCATGTAATCGGCTTTACCGGTAAAGAGATTTTTAAGGGATTGCCGTATATAAAAAAGGCTTATTTAGGGTCAAAATGACCCATTTTTATATCAAAATAACCCTTTCCCATGTCAAAAGGTACTGTCTTGGGGGATACCCCTCGTTTGCAATCAATCGGCGGGCGCTTGCCCCCTATTGCCTGCCATTTTTTTAGTCAAGTTGACGGCAATTTGACAGAGTTAATAGTCAATTTACTGGACCATTTTTACATTTATTAAAGATGAAATTGAAACCGGCGGATTTTGCACGGGAGGCGGGGGTTACACGCCAGGCCGTCAGCGCAAAAATTAAGAATTCTACCCTGATAATCGATGCGGCGGGGTTCATGGACACGGAAAACCCGATCAACGCCGCCTATATATCGGACCTGGGGCGGAAGTCCAGAAAAGCGGCGGCGTGGCCGCCGCCCGTGGCCGCCGCTTCACCGCCTTCCCTGATACCCCAAACCGAGGCCGAGATATGCGCCGCCGCCGGGGTCCCGGCGGTCGAATTGTTAAGTTATACCCTTCGGGAAATTGTGGCGAAGTTTAACGGATTGTATAACCTGGAAAAACACGCAAAAACCCTGCGGGACATAACGATGGCGGCGGAAAAAGAACAACGGATGGCCGAAAGGTCCCTGAAGCTGATCGAAAAAGATTTTGTAACGTCCAGGCTTTTTCAGTATGTCGATGTGCTTATGAAACAGATTATTGAATACCCGGAAGGGGTGGTAGATACCCTGGTGGCCAAGGTCCTTTCGGACGGGCCGGACGCCAGGGGGGACCTGGTGATAATGCTTCGGGGCGGGCTAGGCCGGATTATTGCCGGGGCAAAGGACCAGCTTATTAAGGAATTGAACGGCCTGAAGGGTAAATACGCCGAAGCGGATAAACTGGAACAAATTAACGAGGCGATTCGGGAGGCCGTAGCCGGTGAATAAGGGGAGTTATTTCCGCAAATTTCCGATTGCGGCAACGATTATCGGGGCTACTCCGCCGATGGCGGCGGCTATTGCCCCCGTTTCCATTCCTTTCAGGGCGAAAACAGCGGCAAGGCCAAAACCTGCCATGCCTAAAACGAAAGAAAAAACCTGGCCGCGGCCGATAGAAGATGATTCCCTGTCAATCCGGCGGACATCGGCCTCGGTTTCTATTTCCGCCATCTTTACAATACGTTCCGGCAGGTCAGGCATTAACTCCTTGAAACCGGCCAGTACCTGCGGAGGCGGAATTGGGCCGCTATAGATACCGGTTTGGACAACCTGCTCAACGGTTGTCGGCTGGCTGCCGGATTGCACTATTGTATTCTCTTTCGACATCCGCTATTGCCTTCCACATATTGCGGCCCACGGCTTCAAAACTGCGCCCTACCGCTTCCCAAGCCGATTCCGGCCTCTTTTGGGCGTTTTTG
>JAISYA010000205.1 GCA_031270205.1 Treponema sp. | reverse complement strand
GGCCTTGCCCCGGACGGCGGGCTTTTTGTGCCTGGGGAGATTCCCCGGTATTCCGCGGCCGTAAAGACCTCTCTTGCGGTCATGGATTTTTGCGACATTGCCTTTGAAACGATCAGGCTCTACACGGGAGATGAAATACCCGGCGCGGCGCTGGAGGATATTGTTCATTCGGCGTACTCTTTCGGCGCGCCGCTGGTGGACGCCGGCGGCCGGCCGGTGCTGGAGCTGTTCCACGGGCCGACGGCGGCCTTCAAGGATTTCGGCGCGCGCTTCATGGCCAGGGCTTTCGCGTATCTCCGCCGGGGCGAGGAAAAGCCCCTGCGGATTTTAGTGGCCACTTCCGGCGATACCGGCGGCGCGGTGGCGGACGGCTTTTTTGAAGTGCCGGGCATTTTCGTGACTGTGCTCTATCCCAAAGGAAGGGTAACGCCTTTGCAGGAACGCCAGATTGCCGGGCTGGGCAAAAACATCTCCGCCCTTGCGGTGGAGGGAAGTTTTGACGATTGCCAGCGGCTGGTAAAAGCGGCGCTGGCCGACGAGGGGCTTAAAAAAGAGACGGCCCTTTCGTCGGCCAACTCGATAAATATAAGCAGGCTTATTCCCCAGACGGTTTACTATGCCGCCGCCGCGGGCAGAGCCATTGCGGGCAGGGCCGACGCCGGCGGCGAGGCCACGCCGAGGGTAAAGGGTTTTACGGGCGCGGCAAAAGACGCGCGCTTCGGATTGCGTAAGGGCGAGGCGGCGGTCTTCTGCGTTCCTTCGGGCAACTTCGGCAATCTGACCGCCGGACTATACGCAATGAAAATGGGCGCGCCCATTAAACAGTTTATCGCCGCCACCAATATCAACAAGACCGTTCCCGATTACCTTGCGTCCGGCGAATATACGGTCCGGACTTCCCGGGCCACTATCTCCAATGCCATGGATGTGGGCGCGCCCAGCAACTTTGAGCGCATGGCGGCGCATTTTTCATGGGATGAAATGAAGCGGATCATCCTGGGCGTCTCCGTTTCTGATGATGAGACAAGGGAGACCATTGAGCGGGTGCGCCGGGAAGCGGGCTATTTTCTTGATCCCCACAGCGCCGTTGGCTGGAAAGGCATAGACAAACTTTTCGCCGAAAACAAAATCGCCGCCGGGCCTGCGGGAGTGCTTTCCACCGCCCATCCGGCAAAGTTTTCCGAGACCGTGGAACCTCTGGCCGGCCCCGCGCCGGTCCCTGCCGCCCTTGCCCGCGCCATGGAACGGACGGTACGCGCCCAAACCATTCCCGCCGAAATCGGCGCGCTGCTGGACGCGATCCGGCGTTTATAATCCGGAGAGATTAGCATGAAATGTCCCTGTGGCACGGGCCGCGCCTACGCCGACTGCTGCGAGCCTTACATCACCGGAAAGCGCAAAGCCCCCACCGCCGAAACCCTGATGCGGAGCCGCTACTCCGCCTACGCGGAACACGCGGTGGATTACATCATCAATACCTGTGTCCAGCGGGGTAAAGACGACATCGACCTTAAACAAACGCGGGACTGGAGCGAGCAGTCAACATGGCTGGGACTCAATATTATTCTCACCGAAAAAGGCGGCCCCGCCGACACCGAAGGAACGGTGGAATTTGAGGCGCGCTACGAGCGTAACGGCTTAACGGAAACCCACCATGAGCGGGCAAAGTTTGTCAGGAAAAACGACGAATGGCTTTATGACGAAGGACGCCTCGTTCCAAAAACGATAGTCCGTTCATCGCCGAAAGTCGGGCGGAACGAGCCCTGTCCCTGCGGCAGCGGCAGGAAGTATAAGCAATGCTGCGGGCGCTAAAAGCCCGCGCAGGGGAGGATGATTATGTCGAATAATGGCGCGTTACGCGCAGAGCGCGTAAGGGAATTGGGAGGGCGGGAGGCCACTCTTTTGGAACAGGACTGTATCAGGGTAATGGTAGACGACATCGGCGGCATGGTCCCTGAACTCACGAATATTCAGGGGAAAAAATGCGTGAACGCCCACTGGCTTCCCTGGTTCCGTTCCGCTTCGGGAAAACCTTTCGGCGCGGCCGAGGAACAATTCTGGAAGGTGAATCTGCTCTATAACATCGCGGGGAATTTTCCCTGCGCCCCGAATTTTGGGGGAGACAACGATGTTGACGGCATCGCGCTGCCGCCCCACGGCTGGACCGCCAATCTTGCCTGGCGTTTTCGCGGCAGGGATTCGGATAACGAAGCCGCCTGGGCCGTTTCAACCATGGAAAGCCCGGAGGCGAAAATCCCCCTTTCCTTCAAAAAAATAGACGCGGTGGTTTCGGGTCACGCGGTTCATTATACCAGCCTCGCTATCGGCAACAGGGGAACAGGCGACATCGAAATATGCGCCGCGTGGCACAATACAGTGGGCGCTCCCTTCCTGCAGCACGGCTGCGTTATTTCCGGAGCGGCGGATCGCTGGAGCGTAATACCCGGAGGAGGCGAATTTGATACCACTAGCCGCCTCGCGCTGGGCGCCGAATTCGCTTCCCTTGAGGCCGCGCCGCTGGCCTCCGGCGGAACCGAAAACATCTCCCTTGTGCCCGGCCCCATCGGCTATACGGATATGGTCTGCGGCGCTATTCCCGCTTCGGCTTCGCTGGGCTGGTCCGCGCTGGTAAATCCCTTTTTGAAGATGGCCTATGTCTGCTTCTTTACCGGGGCGGCCGCCGCCGCCGAAGACGACGTAATACTGCGCTTCAACGATCTCTGGATGCAGTACGGCGGGCGGCTTTACACCCCCTGGGCCTCCCGCGAAGGGGGAACGGACTTTACCTACTGCCTGGGTACGGAAAATTCCGCCGCCGGTCTTCCCCTTGGCCTGCAATACGCCCGTGAAAAAAAACAACTGATGGGCGCGCCCACCACTTTCCGCATACCTGCGGGAAAGACGCGCGTCCTCCGTTACGGCACTCTTTTTGCCCCCTACGAAGGCGGGGCGCTCGACAGCGGAGTCCGCGCCGCGCGGGCCGGAAGCGGCTCTTTGGCGCTTGACGGAAAAAGCGGCGGCGCTCAGTTCGCGGCCGATCCGTCATTCGGGGTTTTGAAAAAAATCGAGGCAACAGAAGGGGCCTGTTCCAAAACAGCAGTTTGAAACGGTCTCAGATAAAATACATATACGATTCATCCGGATCGGTGGTGCCCACGAGGGACGCGAGTGTTTTACGGTCGATTACGGCGGCGATGCGCTCATTGAGGCGGTCAAAAACCGTGGTCCTGATGCAGCGCTGGAGTTTTGTTTCTTTTACGCCGGGAAGCGGCTTGTCCACGACCAGCATGTCGCCTTCCAGAATGCGCAGGGCATCGCCTACGGTAATGTCCTCGGCTTTCCGCGCCAAAGTGTAGCCGCCCGAGGAGCCTTTGATCGAGCGGATAAAACCGGAGCGTCGGAGGATCACCGCCACCTGCTCAAGGTAGCGAATCGAAATGTTCTGCCGTTCGGCGATACTGGCCAGCGAAACGTGATTCTCCTCCGGGTGTTCCGCAAGGTCAATGAGGAGCCTTACCCCGTACCGGCCTCTGGTGGAAATTTTCATATCGCGTATTCCATTTGATCCATGTGCTCGCAGGCTTCAACCAGATCCTTGAGACTGATTGAATCCACGCAGGTGGATATTTCTGTATAGAGTTCGCTCCAGGTGTGCCGTGAAGCGCAAGTGTCCACAACCGGGCAGTTACGCGAATTGACACATTCCGCCGGCTCCAGCGAACCTTCCATCACCCGCAAAATATCGCCGACGCTGATTTCCTCAAGGGGACTGCCGAGGAGATAGCCTCCCTTTGGCCCCCGCATTCCGTGAATGATCCCCGCGTGGCGCAGCGGGATAAAAAGCTGCTCAAGATAGCCGTCGGAAAGGCCGGTGTCTTCGGCGATGCCCCTCGTGCTGGCGTACTGCCCCTGGGGAAGCATCGCCATGTAGAGCAGGGCTTCAAGCGAATAGCGGCCTTTCGTGGATATTCTCATTATTACGCCTCCGTCCTTTGCAGGCATTCAGGCCAGGGCCTGTTCAAAATCCTCAAGCAAATCTTCCGGATCTTCCAGTCCGGGTGAAATCCTGATCAACGTGTCGGTGATGCCCAGGCGTTCCCGTTCGGGCCTGGGGATTGAGGCGTGGCTCATCCTGACCGGATACGAAGCGATGGTCTCCACCCCGCCCAGGCTTACCGCGGCCGCGGCGAGCTTTGTCCGCCTGAGAAAACCGAGGGCCTGCTCCACGGTTTTTGTCTTGAAGGAAAAAACCGCCCCCGCGCCGGATGCCTGGGCGTCGTGAACCGCCTTCCCTGGATGATCCTCAAGGCCGGGATAGTAGACCGCCTCCACATGGGGATGTTCCCGCAGGCGCCGGCTTAAAAACTGGGCCGCCGCCTGCTGCGCGTCAAGCCGCACCTTCAGCGTTTTAATTCCCCGAATCACCAGCCACACGTCCCAGGGACCGGGCACCGCGCCGAAACCATTCTGCACCGCGTAGAGCCGCTTCCCCAGCTCTTTGGTGGCGGTAACCGCCAGCCCGGAAATAACATCGCTGTGACCGCCGAGAAATTTCGTGGCCGAGTGGAGCACAATGTCCGCGCCGAACTCAATGGGCCGCTGCAAACAGGGGGTCATAAACGTATTGTCCACAATGGAAAGCAGCCCCGCTTCTTTGGCGATGGCTATGCAGGCTGCAAGGTCGGTGATTTTAAGCAGCGGGTTTGAGGGCGTCTCAAGGTAAAGCGCCCTGGTGTTGGGCCTTATCGCCGCGCGGATTTGCTCCGGCCGGGAAGCGTCCGCCGCGGTCAGCTCAAGGCCCCAGCGCTTGAAAAACGTATTGAGTATCCGGTAGCTGCCGCCGTAGATATCCTCGGCGGCGACAATGTGATCCCCGGCGGAAAAAATCCCCAGCGCCGAGGAAACCGCCGCGATGCCGCTGCCAAAGGCATAGCCGCATTCTCCCCCTTCAAGGCCGGCGATTATTTCTTCCAGGGCGCTCCTGGTGGGATTCCCCGAACGGGCGTAATCGTAGCGGGGCGCCTGCCCGCCCGCCGGATCGGCAAAGCAGGCGCTCTGATCAAACGTGGAAGTCTGTATCAACGGAACCCCCAGCGCGCCGCTTGAGGGATCCGTAACGTGGCCGTTATGTATCAGACGGGTATTCAGCCGCATATTTTCTTAACTCCTACCTTAATTGTAGGATATTATGGGGATTTTCACAAGCCCTCGATAAGCTCAGTGCTCTTTCGTTTCAATTTCCCCTTGACCGCCGGCCCAGGCTGCATTATACTGGTCTATATGAAACGGAAAGAGCCGCAGATTTTTTACACTTTTTGCTTGCTTTTTAGCGCCGTTGCGGTTATAATCTCTCTCTCTCTCTCTCTCTCTCTCTCTCTCTCTCTCTCTCTCTCTCTCTCTCTGTATATACTCACCTGAATCTATTTTCCGGGAGACGACTCTGCCCACAGGGCTTCTCTTCCTTACCCACCACGCACATAAGCCGGACGCCAGGAGGCCTGCCGGCTTTTTTAT
>JAISYA010000140.1 GCA_031270205.1 Treponema sp. | reverse complement strand
ACCTCTTCCCTGTCCGCCAAAGTTACTTCCAGCGCGCCGGGCCTGCCGTTTCTGAGAATCTCCACGCTGATCCGGTCGCCGGGCTTGTTGTCTTCCAGCGCCGAATAGAGGTCGGCAAGGGTGTTGGTCTTCATGCCGTCCACCGAGGTGATAATGTCCCCGCCAAGGTAGATTACGCTGCGGCCGTACTGTACCGGCTCACTGCCCTGGCGGATGCCGGCTTTCTCGGCGAGGCCGTTTCGCGTGACGCGGGAAACCAGCAGGCCCGAATTGACCGGAAGTTTCGCGTAGCGGACAAGGCCGGGGAATATCTGCACGACCGTGGCGTCAATCCAGCCCCGGCGCACTTTGCCGTAGCGGATCAGTTCCGTCACCACCCGCTTGGCGGTGTTTACCGGCACCGCGAAACCGATTCCCACCGAGCCGCCGGAGGGGGAAAAAATCATCGTGTTGATCCCTATCATGCGGCCCTGGGTGTCAAGGAGAGGGCCGCCGGAATTGCCGGGGTTTATTGAGGCGTCGGTCTGGATCATGTCGCGGATAATGTGCTGCCGCGAAGTCTGAATGGGCCTGCCGAGACCGGAGACGATGCCCACCGTAAGGGTCCGCTCCAGCGCGAAAGGATTCCCGATAGCCAGCACTTTCTGCCCCACCTTGAGACCGCTAGAGTCGCCGTATGGCACAACACGCAGTTCCGTTCCCTTCGGAGGATCAAACTTCAGCACGGCAAGATCGTTTTCCGCGTCAGTCCCTACCACGGTTCCCTCGGCCTGGCTGCCGTCGGCGAAGTTGATGAACACCTTGTAGGCGCTTTCAATTACGTGGTTATTGGTCAGCACATAGCCCTTGGTATCAATAATTGAACCCGACCCGGAACCGCCTTCCTGGGGAACCGGCTCCAGGAACCAGTTAATCGCCATGGTCTCCGTGGTGATATTGACGACCGCCGGGTTGAGACGCTCGTAAATGCTGATGTTCTCCTGCTCTTCCTTTGTATAGGGAAGGACATCCGCCGTATTGACCGCCGGCGCTCCGGATATCGATCGGTCGGCGTAAGCGGCCGGCGCGGGGGTATCCGCCTCAAGCTGCCCGGCGGCGGTTTCCGTCCCCGTTTGGGCGTTTCCCGCTTTTCCGGGAAAAATATCGAGAAACCCTATGCCAAGGGCAAACAGTACCACTATAAGACCGCTGAGGAGTGAAAAAAATATAACCTGTCCCCGGCTGTACCACTTTATCATAACGCCTCCAAATAGCCGCGCTTCGCGTTCCGCTTCCAATATACACAAAAAAAGCCGATAATAGAAGCGGTATGTGTCTCTTTGCACCCAAAAAACAGTTTTTCCCGATTTTGGCGCTTTGTCTTGCCGCCGCCGCTTTCCCCCTGAGCGGCCTGGATCTGCCCGTTTCGCAAATCAGCGACGATTCTTCCCTGCGGATAAGCCTGAAAGATTCCTGGCTTACCGAAATCCCCGGCAGGGTGATGGGGAAGCGGCCGGCCGTCTACAACCTGGAAGGCGGCGGCAGGGTGCAACTGCGGGTGGAGGCGGGCCGTGACGAATTTATGATCATCCTCGCGCGGGAACAGTTTTCGGGCCGTGTGGATGACGGGGCAGGCGCGGCTTCCCGCAGAGCTGCCGGCTCTTTTCCCGGCTGGGCCCAGGGGTCCTGGATACTCACCCGCCGGAAGGATACGGGGGAGGCTACCCGCATCAGGATCTTTCTCCGCAGCGATCCCTGGATGTATATCCAGTTCCGGCCCCTGTCCGCCGACAAGTGCCTGATGGACGCGGTACTCTACGAATCCTACGTTACCCGCTCCCTGTCAATACCGGTTCCCTTTGAGCGGCTTTACACCATGCCGCTTGCGGAACTGCTGAGTCTGGCGGGGGATAAATTTCCCCAGCGGTATTTTGAGCCGGATCCGGCCCTGTACCGCGGCCAGCGGCGCTTTATCGCCAATGTTCGGGAGCGGCTGCCGGAACTGACTTTTGTCGACGACGGCGCCATTGACGAAAACGGAAACTACGTGTTTATCGAAACCCTGGAAAGCCAGACCGCCGCCGCCGGCCTTAACTGCTCAGGTTTTTCCAAATGGCTCGTAGACGGCATCCTCCGGCCGCTCACCGGAAAACGGCTTGCCATCCCGCCGCTAAAGGCGCGGTTCGGGGAGCGCGGTTCCTCGTTTACCGAACCCTGGGAAGAAACGCGGCAGCCTTTCTTCGGCCTTGACTGGGTGAGAAACCTTGCCTCGGAGACCTGGACTACCCTCCGTTCCCCGGCCTATGCTTCTCTTGCGGAATTCGAGGTACGAAGCGATCCTTTCTCCCAGGTGATTATCCGCGGCGGCGGGAGCGCAGCAATCCGCTTATATCCGGGCTTTCTTGAAAACGCCGGTTACGGCCTTGAGGGAATCCATCCCCTGCTGTACACCCTGGCCGTCGACGATCCCGGCTCGTTTTACCTGGCGGCGATAAACACCGAGATGGGACCGCCCACAACTGAAGAAAATCCCCGCGGGCGTCCCCGTATGCGCCAGTACGTTCACATCGCCGCGCTCATTCCCTATTTCAGCGAATACGGTGAGTTCCGCGTCACGGTATTCGAAAGCGCCGAGGAAACCTCCTTCAACGCCTTCAAAACCCGCTACCCCGGCCACTACGTCAACCTGGTGCGCCTTCCCGTTGAGACGGTTTTTGATCCGTAAGCAAGCTTCTCATTACCCGCGCCCCTATTGTATACTAATCCCATGCGGAACGGCATTGAGGCGGCGGCCTTTGACCTGGATGGAACCCTGTACCCCAACTACCGCCTGTACGTCAGGCTGCTCCCCTTTATCTTTAAGGAACTGCCGCTGCTCCGGGCCTTTGGCAGGGCCAGGACGATCATCCGCGCCGGGCAGGACGCGCGGAGCGGAACCGGGCCGGCGCCGCTCTCCGGCCGGGGGGCGCTGCGAGGGGCAGGTTTGAGCGGGCCCCCCCCCGCCGAATTGTTCCCCGATTTTTACGATTACCAGGCGGCAATTACCGCGGATATACTCGGAGCGCCGCCCGCGCTGGTTAAGGAAAAAACGGAGCGTCTTATCTACCGGGGCTGGGAGCCGCATTTCAAAAAAATCAGGCTTTTTCCCTACGTAAAGGAAACGCTCGCGGCGCTGCGGCAGGCGGGCTTCCGGCTGGGGATGCTCTCGGATTTTCCCCCGGAAACCAAGCTGGCCTATCTGGGCATCGGGGATTGCTGGGACGCGGCGCTCTGCTCGGAGCGGCTCGGCGCGCTGAAGCCGGACCGTCGTCCTTTTGACGAGCTGGCTGCGGCGCTGGGCCTTCCGCCGGAGCGGATACTCTACGTGGGGAACAGCAGCCGCTACGATGTGGAGGGCGCCGCCCGCGCGGGGATGAAGACCGCCCTGCTCACGGGCCTGTTATCCGAAACGGGCGCGGAAAGCAGAGGCCGTACCGTTTCCCCGGATTTTATCTTCCATGACTATCGCCAATTACAAGATTATATGTTATAGTAACTCAATGGGCTTTTTCACAATCGGCAATCTCTTAACCCTCGCTATTGTAGCCTTGAGCCTGATACTGTACCGGTATCTGGACAAGAACAACCGTTCCCTGGACAAAGTACGCAAATATGCTGATAAGTGTAAGGAAGACATCGCCGCCTACACGGAACAGAAAAGCGCCGCAATCAAGGACTTCGGCATTGCCCTGGAAGTGGAGCGCAAAGCCGCGGCGGAGCTGATGCGGCATATTCATACCCTTACCAATGAAGAACTTGCCGAAAAAGCCCAGGTTATCGCCCGGATCGACGAGCGGATACAGGCCTATGATTCCTCAATGGAAGAATTGATCAAAATGACCGGCAGGGTTCAGGAGAATTTGGACCGCATTCGGGATGAATCCGCCTTTGTGGAAAGCACCGGCAAAAAAGTCGGCGATCTCAGGGAAAAACTTGAACATATAGAAAAAGCGGTTGCGGGAACGGAAAAAAAGCTCGGCGAGGCGGAAGTCCGTTTTGAGCGGGAAAGCGCCGCGGCCCTGGAAAACGCCGCCGAATCGGTGCTTGCCGAGGCGCGCTCCCGGCTTTCGGATTTTGAGGCCGGCGCGGAAACTATTGAGCGCCGCGTGGAGGAGCACCGGGAAGCGGTAGCCAGAGTGGAACAGGAGCGGGAAGCGGTTCTGGCGCGGAACATCGAGACCATCAACAAAACCCTTAAAGAAGCGGTGGAACGGGCGGGGAACCGCGCCGACAAAATGGAAGACGCGGCCCTGGTAAAGCTGCGGGATCAGGCCCAGGAGCGGCTCAGGGACTTCAAAACCCTCTGGGAAGAAAAAATCAAGACCGCCCAGGAAACCGTAAAGACCCGGCTTGGGGAAATTCAGGAACAGCTCAAGAGCGGCCGGGAAGAATGGAAAGCCGAAAGCTCCGGCATTGAGGCCCGGCAAAAAGCCTACCGCGACGAATGGAAGAAAGATGTCCAGGAACTAAACGCCCTGGCAAAACAGCAAAAAAACGAGATAGACGCCGCTCTCGCCAAACAACGGGACACATTGAATACCGAGGCGGCAAGGCAGCGGGACGAGTTGAGCGCGGCCATAGGCCGGCAGGAAAGTGAATGGAGTCAGCGTTTCAGGGAATTGGGCGAACTTTCCGCGCGGCAACTCGAAACGCTGAGCGCCGCCATTGCCGCGCAGGGTGAGGAATTAAGCGCCGCCCTTACGCGGCAGCGCGCGGACTTAAACGCCACAGCCGCGGAGCAGGACAACACGCTAAACGCCGTCCTGGCAAAACGGCGGGAAGAGTGGGAAAAAGCTGTTGAGGAACTGTCCGGCCTTATCAAGCGACAAAGCGGGGAAATGGACGAGGCCATTGTCAGGCAAAAAAAAGAATGGGCGCTCCTTTCGCAGGAGGCGGAGCGGAACATTATCGCCGCCGCCGAGGCGCGGCTGGGAGAATACAAGCAGGCCCAGGCGGAGGACTTCAAACAGCTGGAGGCGCTTTCAGGAGACGCGGCCCGGCTGGAAACGGAACTCCGGCGTTCCATGCAGGACGTTACAGCCAAAGTCAACGGCGATTTTGCCCGCTTTGAGGAAGAGTCCCGCCGGGAGCGGGAAAACGCCGCCGCAGAATTCGATTCCCAGGTTCAGGCGCTACGGGGGGAACTGGACAAGGCGGGCAAAGAACTTGACGGCCTTAAAGCGCAGGCTATTGAAAATGTTTCCGAAAAACTCAAACTCTTTGAAGATGAGTTCTCCGAAGACCTCGACAGGCGGAACGCCGATATTGAAAACCGCCTTACCCAATGGAACGAAGAACTGAACACGCGGCTTGAGGAAATCGCCGGAGCGGGAGAACAGGAGCGGCGGCAGCTTGAAGCCCGCCTGAACGAGGAACTGCGGCAAAACCTTGCCTGGCAGGGTGAGCGGCTGGTGTCCGAACTGGAACGCCTCAAGGCCGAAACCGTGGCTCTTGAGGAGGGCATACGGGAGGAAATGCAGGCCGCGGACGAGACCCTCCGTTCCTTCACTGAACAGCTTCCGCAGGATCTGGAGGAGGCCCGAAACGCCGCCGAAAACGAGGCAAAAACCAAAATCGGACAGTACGGCCTGTCCGTGTCCGAAACCCTGCGCCAAAATGAGCGGGAGCTGGAAGAACAGCTTCGGAAGATCGGCGCCCGCCTTGAAGAGCAGACCGCCGGCCTTGAAACCGCCGCGGAAAATTCCCGCCGGAGCATTGAGGACTGGCAGAGCCAGTACAACGCCCGAATGAGGGACCTGGACATCTCCATGGAAGAGATCCGCCGCCGTAACCGCGACATGGCCTCGGAAAACGACGAGCGCATAGCGCAGGCCCGCATCGCTTTGGACGACATACGGAAAGATATCGCCGATCAGGTAAAACTCTTTGACCGGACCGACGAACTCAAACTTGAGCTTGACCGCCGTGTTGAAGATCTGAACGGCGACATGGACCGCCTGGATCAGCGTAAAAATGAAATCGCCGGAATCGAAAGGCAGTTTACCCAGATCAAACGCCTTGAGGATGATGTGAACGCCAAGATGACCCGTTTCCTCTCCGAAAAGCGCCGCATCGAAGTTATGGAGAACGACTTCAACCGCCTGCTTCAAACGTCCCAGGCGGTGGAAGAAAAACTCGCCCAGGTTTCTTCTTCCGACGATACCCTGCAGGCCATTCAGGTACAGATCCGCCGTCTGGAAGACGCCATAAAAGAGACCGAGGAAAAGTACCAGCGCGTGGAACGGAAAAGCCAGACACTGGAAGAAACCAACGCCGGCATAGACCGCAACTTCAAGGTCCTGCAGGAATCAGAGCAGGCCCTTAAAAGCGCTGTCGAAGACATCGAGCGACTTTCCGTTGAGGCCGAATCTCTGGGGGCGTCCATTGAGGCCCTCTCCGCGGAAAACGAAAAGGCCCGTGACGCCGCGGAAAAAATCTCCACTCTGGACGAATCCCTGGGCCTTATAGAAAAGCGAATTGCGGAAATGAACGTCGCGCGGGAATGGCTGGCCCGTACCGAAACGGAACTCCGCGCCCTGGACAAAGACGCCCAAAACCAGCTTCGCCTGACCCGTTCCCTCCTTGACCGGGAAAGCGGCAAGACAGCCGCAAGCGCCAGGGCGGCGGGCAAAGGCGGAAAAGGCGCGCCGCCCCCGCGTGACCGGGACAACATCATAAAACTCCGCCGCCAGGGCTGGACCGTGGAAGAAATCGCCGACACCATGAATGTTTCCAAAGGCGAAGTAGAACTGGTTCTGGAATTAAATCCCAAAGATTAATGTTTTTCTTCCCGAAGAGACCCTCCTGTCAAACGGCCCCATCTACAATGGGCCGGGTAGAACCGGGGAGTTACCTCCCCGGACTGTGTCAAAAGTCTAGGAACAACCGCGTCAAACCAGTAAAATACCGACATGGGGGGCTGATATGGAATTCATCACCGGAGCAAGTCGCGATCAAATCATATTACTGCCGGACCGCA
>JAISYA010000112.1 GCA_031270205.1 Treponema sp. | reverse complement strand
ACGTTCCATTTCCGTTCAAGCTGGAAAACCGCGTCCGCAAGGCGTTCCCAGGAATCGCGGTAAATGGCCCGGTAAAAGCGGACCCACGCTTCCCGCACGGTTTTCGCCGGAAGGTATTTCCTGAGCAGGGCGAATTCCCGGTCCACCAGAGCCTGGGCGGCCTCCGCGTCGTTTTCCCGAAACAGCGCCGTAACGCCGCTCAGGGCCAGGGCGGTTCTTTTTTCCCCGCCGCGCGGATAGGCGAATTCGGTGACCGGCCCGGGGTAACGCCGCTCCGCTTCGGAAGGGGCGATGGAATCCAGGGCGGACAGGTGGAACAGTTCCAGGCCGTCTGTTCCCGCCGGGCCATAGGCAAGGGCAAGCAGCATCGGCGGGGGGGCGCCTTCCGCGCCGGGGGTCAGTTCCACGCACAGCCCCCAGCCCGCCGTATCTCCAAAGCGCAGTTCCAGGAGCGCCGCGGGCTTGTCCCGGTAGTCAAAAAAGCTCGCCTCCCCCCGGTTATCCAGGCGGCGGGCAACATCATCAACCATATTTTTAAGGGTGTTGTAGGTTCCTGAGTATACGGCAAGGTCAAAGCGCGCCCCGTCCGGCCCGGTAAACGAAAAACGGTCCCTGCCGTTTCCGCCGGCCAACGTGTAGCCTTCGGGAAGGTCCAGCCTGAAACCCCAGGCGGAGGAGTGGAGCGGCCCGGCGGCAAGCGGCGGCACGGCCAGGACGCAGAGCAGTATAAAAAATCGCGGTTTCATACTACAGTATCGGTATATTGTGAAGCGGATAGAAATACTCTACGAAGACGATACCTGCCTGGTGCTGAACAAACCCGCGGGGCTTGCCGTACAGGGCGGCGCGGGGGTAGCAGTGTCGCTGGACACGATTTTAGCGGAGACGTATTCGCCGCGGCCCCTCCTGGTGCACCGGCTGGACAAGGAAACGTCGGGGCTGCTGTTGGCGGCCAAAACCAGAGAAGCCGCCGCCCTGTTTTCCCGCCTGTGGGGGGAAAAACCAGCGGCCGCCCGGCCCGGCGCGGGGATAGTCAAGCAATACCTGGCGATCTGCGCGGGCCGGCCCGCCAAAGCGGCGGGCGTCATACGGC
Organism: Treponema sp.; assembly: GCA_031270205.1. Classification (GTDB taxonomy): domain Bacteria; phylum Spirochaetota; class Spirochaetia; order Treponematales; family Breznakiellaceae; genus WQXQ01. Next base: position 17,546 of record JAISYA010000112.1, on the reverse strand, counting down.
TTGACCTGCTGATCCGGGGCAGCGTGAAAAAATCAGAAACCCGCTATAAGACGCTGGGGAGCGGCAGTGCCGGACAGGTGTCTTTTTCCCTGCTGGAACTGGAACCGGGAACGGGCAGAATGCATCAGATACGCCGTCACCTGGCCATGACCGGGAATCCGGTAATCGGGGATGACAAGTACGGCGATTTTGCCCTGAACAAAGCGCTCCGCAAAACCATGAACGTCAAGCGGCTCCTGCTGCACGCGGTCCGGCTGGTCATCCCCCCGCGCGGCGGCAGCTTTCAGTTAGACATAAGCGCCCCTCCGCCGGAATACTTTAAGGCGTTTCTCGATCTGGTATCAGTCCCTTGATCCGGTATTAGTCCATTGACTCTGTGGCTTCTTTTTTTCACAATGATTTGGGTATGATAACAGAACCCCATTTAACCAGACCGTATCTGGAGAGCTTGAGCGCCGATGAATTGGTTAAATTGGCTGATGGTTTCGGTATAGACATTCCCCCCGGCCTGGAACGTATTTTTATTATTGAGGAATTGCTGGCTTTCAGGTTCGCTGATGAATTCGGCGCCGAAGATGATTTGGAGGATTCCCCGGACTTTACGGAGGCCGCCGCCCTGCCCAGGCGCTACAACATTTCGTATATCGAGGTGATGATTCGGGATCCGTTGTGGGCGTTTGTTTTTTGGGAAGTGAAGGGGCATGACCGGGAACTGTACGAAAAAGCCCCGGATTTCGGCGGCTATCGCCTGAAAGTGCTTCCCCTGTCGGAGGATGCGCCTTCTCCGGGGAGGCGCTCCGGGACGGATTGGGAGAATTCCTTTACGGTGCCGGTAGGCGCGGACGACAACGCCTGGTATCTGGGCTTTCCCCCGGCGGAGGGACGGTATATGGTGGAGCTTTGCGTCTTGCAGGGAGAAAAAGAGATGCCGCTGATTTTTTCCCGCCCCTTCAAAATGCCCAGACTCCTTGAAATGCCGTCCCGCAAGTCCGGCCTTCCGGGGGATATACAGGACATTTATAACAATCCGTTGGCCTGTTTGTCCGGCGCGCGCGATTTTGCCATTATACGCAACGCCGACCGCCTGGCCCGTGACAAGCGGAAAGGCGCTCTCCGCTGATAGGGCTTAAGTATGGATATTCGTTACGCTATTTCCCTGGTACTTAACGCCCATCTTCCTTTTGTAGAGGGAAGCGTCCGGAAAGATGACGCGAATACCGGCGGGGCCGGTTCCGTGGCGGAAGGCTGGTTTTTCGAGGCCCTCTCGGAAACGTATCTTCCCCTGCTTGAGGTTTTTGACCGCCTGGAAGGGGATCATATTCCCTTTCGTTTGGGCATGTCCTTTTCCCCCCTGCTCTGCCAAATGATGAGCGACGCTGCCCTATTGAAGAAATACATCGCCTATACGGACCGGCAGATTGAATTCGGCAGGCGGGAACTGGAACGGACCACGGATAGGCCGGAGATATACAAGCTGGCAAAGCTCTATTTTGACCGCGCGGTTGACCGGAGGATCCTTTTTACCGAGCGTTACGGGGGTAATCTTTTAAGGGTTTTTGACCGTTACCGGAGGAAGGGAAAAATCGAAATACTGGCGGCGCCCGCCACCCACGCGTTCCTGCCTCTTTTGTGCCCTTACCCGGAATCTCTGCAGGCTCAGATAGAGGCGGCCGTTCCTTATTACCGCCACCACTTCGGCAGGCAGCCCCAGGGTTTCTGGCTTCCTGAACTTGGCTGGGTCGGGGGGCTTGAATTCTGCCTGCGCTCCTATAACTTCAGCTATACCATTGTTGACAGCCACGGCTTTGTGTTTGGGAAGCCCGCTCCTTCGCGCGGGACTTTCCATCCGGTAAAAACGCCGGCGGGGCTTTTTGTGCTGGCAAGGGATTTTTACGCCGCCGCCGCCCTGGGCCGGATGGCAGGCGAAGGGCCGTACCGGGACAACAACCGGGACGTGGGCTACGAGCTTGCCCCCGCAGACATCGGCCCCTTCCTGGCGGAAGCCGGCGAGCGGCGGCAGACCGGTTTTAAGTACTGGAGGACCGCTTTCCGGGGGCAGGCGGTGTACGAAAGCGAAACCGCGCAGGCGGCGGCGGCGGCGCACGCCCGCTCGTTCCTTGAGGCCCAGTACGGGCGGCTTGCGGACGCGGCAAAGCACATGAGGGAGGTTCCCCTCAGCCTCTGCGCCTGCGAAGCGGACAGTCTTGGCCGTTTCTGGTATGAAGGGCCGCAGTTTCTTGAGGCCCTGTTCCGTCTCGGCGCGGGTTACCGGGAGATACAGTTTATCACTCCCGCCGAATACCTTTTTAAGCAGGATCTTTCCGCCCTTGAGGTGTCAACGCCCGACTTTTCCTCCGCCGGCTTCAACGGCTATGCCGAAACGTGGCTCGACTCTTCCAACGACTGGATGTACCGCTACATGGTCCGTTCCCTTGACCGGATGGTTGAACTGGCAGAGCGCTTTCCTGACGACACCGGCCTTAAGGAACGGTCCCTGAACCAGGCCGCCAGGGAGATTCTCCTTGTCCAAAGCTCCGACTGGCCCAAAATGCTCTACCGGCAAGATTCCACCGAATACGCCCGCGGCCAAATCGAAAGCGCCCTGCACAATTTTACCACCATCTACGAAGCGCTGGGCAGCAATTACATCAGCACTGAATGGCTTACCAACGCGGAGCGCCGGCACAACGTATTCCCCCATATCAATTACCGTATTTTCAGAAGAAAGCGGTAGCGCCCCTGGCCCTTAACCCGTAACCTTCCACACTTTCGGCAATACCAGCAGCGCGGCAATGAGCAGCACAAGCGAAACCGGCAGGGTAATGATCACGTTCACGGCGAAACCCAGCGGCGCGGCAAAGCCCGCTATGATGTAGCCCGCAAAACAGGCCGCGGCGACAGTGAGCGCGTAAGGCATCTGCGTCGCGACGTGGCTGATGTGGTTGCAGCCCGCGCCGGTTGAGGAAAGAATTGTCGTGTCGGAAATTGGCGAGCAGTGATCGCCGAAAACCGAACCGGCCATGACCGCCGAAAGGGAAACAATCGAAAGATGGGGCGCGACAAAGTCGCAGATGTTGATTGTGATGGGAATGAGTATACCGAAGGTTCCCCAGGAGGTTCCGGTGGAAAAAGAAAGGGCCGCGGCGATGACAAACATAATCGCCGGAATGAGCGCCACCGGCATTGACGATGCCTCCACCAGAGCCGCTACATACATTCCGGTATTGAGCAGGTCCCGGCAAATTCCGCTGATGGTCCAGGCAAGCGTCAAAATGATAATCGCCGGGGTCATGGATTTTATCCCCGCGCCGATGGCGGCAAAAAAATCCTTGAAGCTGATAATACGGCGGGGCACAAAAAGGAAGAACGAAACCACGAGCGCGCCGAAGCCGCCCAGGGCAAGGGCAAAACCCGCGGAAGTGTCGCCGAATGCTTCAAACAGGCTCTTCCCTTCACCGGCCCAAAAGCCGCCGTACCAGAGCATGGCAAGCACGGAAAAAAGCACGAGGAACGCCACGGGGATAATCAGGTCGAAAACCTTTCCCCCGGCGGAAACCCGCAGCCGCTCAAGCTCGTCATTGTCGTTAACGGAGGTCTCGTTTTTAACGCCTTCCTCTTCACCGCCGCGCGAAATCCGCTCGAAGCAGCGCTCCGTTATGCCGGTTTTCTCCGCGTAACGCTCAACGGCGGCCATAGGGCCGTAGTCGCCGTTTTTGCGTACCGCCAGCCATATTACCATAAAAATCGTCAACACCGCGTAGAGGTTCATGGGGATTGATCCGGCAAAAGCCTGCATGCCGGTAACACCGGTCTCGGTAGGGTAATAGGAAATAACCGAGGCGGCCCAGGAAGAAATCGGAGCGATGACGCATACCGGCGCGGCGGTGGCGTCAATCAGGTACGCCAGCTTTTCGCGGCTGATCCGGTGGCGGTCGGTTACCGGGCGCATAACGGTTCCTACAGTGAGGCAGTTAAAATAATCGTCAATAAAGATAAGGAGACCCAGAAGTGAAGTAAGCAGCCCCGCGCTGCTCCGCGATTTTATCCGGGCGCTTGCCCAAAGCCCGTAGGCGTTGGAACCGCCGGCCTTGGTGACCAGCGCCACAAGCCCGCCGAGCAGGGCGAGAAAAATAACCATCGCGGCGTTACCGCCGTCGGCGAGTTTGCCGATCATGGTGTCGATGGTGACGGTAAACACCCCCACCGCCCCCAGCCCGAAGAGCGCGCTGTAAATCAGCGCGCCAGACATAATGCCGACCATCAGGGAGAAAATCACCTCTTTGGTGATAAGCGACAGCGCGATGGCGACCAGCGGCGGGATAACCGACCAAATACCGGCGTGGACAAATTCAGCTTCCATACAAACCTCCTGCGGGACTGTAATCCATTTTATACTTATCATATCACGTTACGCAAGGCTTTGGAAAAACACACGGACAGGGGACAAAGCGCTTCCCGCGTTCCTCAAAACAGGTTTACAGACTCAAGAACGTATGTTAGCCTTATTCATCCACACGGCTTACCGCCGTGTATTTATTGGGCGGGGGACTTTCCCCGCATAAACAGGTATAAGCCAATGGGAGTAACGATGCTATTTACCGAGGGACTTTCTTACGACGACGTGCTGCTCCTGCCGGGGTATTCCGATACCCTGCCCAGGGACTGTGACATACGGACGACTTTGTGCAGCGGCATACGGCTCAATGTACCGGTTATTTCCGCGGCTATGGACTCGGTTACCGAGGAAAAGCTCGCCATTGCCGTCGCGCTGGAGGGCGGCGCGGGGGTGATCCACCGGAACCTCAAGCCGGAGGAGCAGGCCCGGCAGGCGGCGAATGTAAAGCGCTACCTCAACTGGATCATCGACTCGCCGGTTACGGTTCCCGAAAGCGCCCGCGTCAGCGACATAAAAGCGCTGATTGCAAAATACGGGGTTTCCGGTATGCCGGTGATTGACGGCGGGGGGCGTCTCAGGGGGATTGTTACGGCCAGGGATCTTCGTTTTTGCCGCGATGATTCGCTGCCGGTAATTGATGTGATGACCAAAGAGCCGGTGGTGGTGCAGGGCGAGCCGACCGTCGCCGGAGCGCGGGAAAAATTCGACAAACACCGGATCGAGAAGCTGCCGGTGGTGGACGGCGAGGGCCGCCTGACGGGCCTTGTTACGGTGAAGGACATGGAGAAACACGAAAGTTTTCCCAGGGCGGCGATTGACAAGGCCGGCAGGTTGATCGTGGGCGCGGCGGTTTCGCCGCAGGATTATACGGTGCGGATGCCGCTCCTTAAAAAAGCGAAAATTGATTTTGTAGTGCTTGACACCGCCCACGGCGATTCACAAAACGTTATGGAAGCGATACGGGGCATTAAAAAACAGTTTGACATTCCGGTGATCGGCGGAAACGTGGCATCCAAAGAAGGAACCCGCAGGCTAATCGAGGCCGGCGCGGACGCGGTGAAAGTGGGTATCGGCCCCGGTTCAATTTGCACTACCCGCATTGTCGCGGGAATTGGAGTTCCCCAGTTCACCGCCGTTCTGGACTGCGCCGAAGAAGCGGCCAGGTCCGGCATTCCGGTCATCGCCGACGGGGGCATTAAGTTTTCCGGGGATATTACCAAGGCCATCGGCGCCGGCGCGAGTGTGGTGATGATCGGTAACCTGTTTGCGGGGCTTAAGGAAGCGCCGGGAAGCGAGATTATTTTTGACGGCAGGATATACAAGGAATACCGGGGGATGGGCAGCATGGGCGCTATTGCCGACGGCGCGGGCGACCGTTACCAGATAGGCAAGGATGAAGAGCCGGTACCCGAAGGCATTGAAGGCAGGGTCCCTTTCAAGGGTGAACTGCGTCCTTACATGAGCCAGCTTGTTTCGGGCCTTCGCAAAGGCATGGGTTACTGCGGCTGCCGGAACATTGAGGAACTCAAGCAATACCGGAAGTTCATCAAGATTACCGCCGCGGGCCTGCGGGAAAGCCACGCCCACGACATCACCATAACCCAGGAAGCGCCGAACTATTCCCGATTGTAGCGCTTTGAAACGGCTCTCCGCCTCGGACGCGGCGCTCAAAAAAGAACTGGACCGCTGGTACAAAAAAAACTGCCGGTCCGCGTTTATCCCCGGCGATCCGGTCAAGTTTCCCCATCGTTACGCCCAATCCGCCGACATTGAAATAGCCGCCTTTCTCGCGGCGGCCATTGCCTGGGGCAGGCGCGATCTTATTCTCCGCTCCGCGGAACGGATGTTCGCCCTTATGGGACCAAGCCCTTTTGATTTTGTCATGTCCGGCGGGGAGGCTTTGTTCAGCAAAACTTCGCTTCGGAAGAATGCTGGATATTCAGATAATTACGATAAATCAAAAGGCCGCTGTATTCACCGTACTTTTTTTGAAAGTGATCTGAGGTATTTCTGCCGGGGCTTTCGCTTTTGCTATGAAAAATACGGCGGCCTGGAAAAAATCTTTTCCGAAGCCGCGGATATATGGGAGGGTATCGCCCTGTTCCGCGATGAAATGGCCTCCGCAAACAGCGGACTGTACACCAGGCACATCGCAAATCCCGGCAGGCTTAACCCGAAAACCTCCGCGCAGGGGGCTTCGGCGTGCAAAAGAATTAACCTGGCCCTGCGCTGGCTGGTACGGAAAGGGCCGGTGGACCTGGGCATCTGGAAAAATATTTCTCCGGCGGCCCTGTACATCCCCCTGGACCTCCACGTCTCCCGCGCGGCCCGCCGGCTCGGCCTGCAAAAGCGCAAGTCCAACGATAAAAAAGCGGTCATAGCGCTGACCGAAAAATTGCGGGAATTCTGCCCGGAAGATCCGGTAAAGTACGATTTTGCCCTCTTCTCCCTGTCGCTGGAGAATAGCGGCTGATTTTCTTCACTCAAGACGGCCGAGGGACCTCAATGGCGGTTCCGGGCCATAATGTTCAACAACACTCCTTAACGTGATGTCTCCGCCCAGGCGGCTTCCGCATCCCTGATCGCGGCGGCGATTTCTTTTTTTGAAGACCGCGCCTCAATCAGGGAACTGAATTTTTCCTGCTGACAGAGAAAATTAATTTTTGACAATGCGTTAAGATGCTGTTTTGCCGATGATGAAACAATGAGAAAAACGGCGTGGATCTTGCCGCCGTCCGGGGCGCTCCAGTCAACAGGCTGAAGGGGGAAGGCTATCGCCACGAAAGGTTCCCCCTCCTCCAAAACAGGAATGCGGGGATGGGGCAGCGCGATACCCCTGCCGATGGCCGTAGACATCAACGCTTCCCGTTCCAGCACGGCCCGCAGAAGCGCCTCTTTTTTCAAAGAGGGAAAATCAGGCAAGCGGCCGATTAGTTCGGAGAGCGTTTCCTCAGGATGCGAGCCGGGTACTTTGTGATATACGCCGCCCCGTTCAATCAGGACGGCGAGGCTCTGTTCTGTATCAATCGTTTTAATCGTGTTATCTGTCATTTTTCCACTGAATACGCCGCGCTCAAATTCCTGTTGCACCGTTCCATATCAAACAGGCCGGGAACAAAATCCGGTCCCAACTCATGCAGCGCGGCCTGTTTTTCCATATCGCTGCCGTTTTCCAGGGCGGTAAGTATTTTTCTGAACCGCAGGGGGCCGCCGATTATTTCGGGAGGCGCGGCTCCGGCCCCCGCGGCGCAGCGTATCAGCTCGTTTTTCCCCGGCTGATAGGGGGAAAGAATAATCACTTTAGTATCCCATTTTGTCCCGTACTCGTAAAGCAGCTCGGTAATACCCCCGTCGCAGAGCGCCCTTATGCGTGTTTTTCCGTCAAGATTTTTCACGTCCCCGCCGTTGTTGTTTTTATGGCCGAAGCGGTAACGGTAACTGTTCTTCCAGTCAAGGCATGTCTGAATCAGCAAATGCAGTTCTTCCAGAGTACAGCCGCCGGGGACCATGACGCGGCGCCAGACCTCGGTTCCGCTGACGCTGATCTGTATTGACCACCACGCTCCCTCCGTCGTTTTGTCCTTGTCCCTGCGGATAACCATCAGGTTGTTCCGCCTGAAATTGTCCATCGCGCCGTCGATCAGCTCTTTAATGTCGCCGTAGGTTTCGATCATGCTGTCCAGGGAATTGTCCATGGCTTCCAGTTCCGGCTCAGGCGGCGCTTTATCGGTGTCAAGGTCCTCAAGCAGGCTGGCGGCGTGTCCCTGAATTTGGGAAAGGACGATGAAGACATGCTTGGGCAGCCATGAAGAATCAATTTCGCCTTTTTGCAGACGGGCCGCGAGATCGATCACCGCGGTATGCAGCTCGGCTACCCGCTGGCGGGTGGGGCCTATGCTTTGGTCGGAAAACAGCGAGTAATGTTCCCCCAGTTCTTCCATGGCGTCGGAGATATAATCGGCGAGCATGTCCCATTCCGCTTCTTCAAGGTGAATCACCGGCGGCACAACCCGGTCAATGGCCCGGTCAATATCCTTTTCGTTACGGAACAGGGCGTCCCGCACATAAGCGAGAATCACATACTCGCTTATGGGGACGTTCTTTTTGACCAGCATATCTTCCACCATTGTCCGGTCCGGCGGAACCATAAGGCCCGCAAGCCCTTTGTTGTCGGGTATCTCTTTTCCCGCGAACCAGAACCTGGTTTCGATTCCGTAGGGCACGGTCTCAATGCGGTCGGTTTTTTCGTAGAGAAAATCTTCCAGCGAATAGGCGGGCACTTCCCGCATGCGCTTGCCGCCGTACCAGTAAGCGTAGGCGATCTGCTCCTCGGTGGAAGTCCCCGGCCCCAGCAGGGCAAAACTGTCCTCAAAGCCCCCCTCGGCGGCCTCGAACCAGTGGTACAGATCGGTCTGGGACCATTCGTCTTTTCCCACTTTTTCAAGCTCAAAGCACCCCTCTTTCCAGTCCAGGTTATGCGCCACAAAACGGTCGCCGGGTACAAAAGAAGTTTCCCGGTAAATGTTTCGCATATCCAAAGTATGAATGGAAACTTCCGGCGGGTCTTCGTAGGGGTCGCAGTTAAAGGCGGATTCATTTTCGGGATTGTCCCGCGCCACATATTGGGGGGCGTATTCCTCACCAAAAATGCAATAGAAGGGATAAAAATCCTCGGGCGCGCCCTCGGTGGTGGTACCGGGAATGACCGAGCCTTTCCAGAAAAATTTGTACTCCTGGGGCATCAGCAGCGGATTGGCGACGGGGATACAGCGGTGGCCGGGGATGAGGATGCCGTTGAGCAGCTCCAGCCTGGAAGGGTTGATCACAAAGCGCATCGGCTCAAAACATCCCCGCCGGGAAACCCACTGCCGCTTGTCCAGCCGGAAGGCGATATTACGGGAATCAATAAGCGCCGCGATCTCCATGGCCATTCTGGCGTTCCTCTTGGGTTCCAGCATGTACACAAAGGCGGTTACATCTTCCAGGGTGAAAGGCTCGGTCACATTTTCGAGAAAATCGTAGAGCGCGTCTTCCTGCATCGGGGTCATTGTCTTTACTATGCACTGAAACAGGGAAATTCGCAAGGTCAAAGATCGTCAGTGTCCCTGGGTTCCGTTAAGCCTGTTTTGAAAGCTGGGCCTGGAGGGTTTTGAGCAGTAGTTCCATCTCAACGGGCTTGCCCAGGTGGGAGTTCATGCCCGATTCTATGGCCCTGCGCATGTCTTCCTGCATGACGTTGGCGGTCATCGCGATTATGGGGATGCCTGCGGCGTCTTCGCGGTCAAGGCCGCGGATTTCCCTTGTGGCGGTGCAGCCGTCCATAACGGGCATCTGCATGTCCATTAAAATAATATCGAAATAGCCAATTCCTGAGGCTTTGAATTTCTCCAGCGCATCCCGGCCGTTTTCGGCGGTTTCCAGCGCTATGTCCGTAGCGGAGAGCAGCTCCAGAATTATTTCGCGGTTGATTTCAATGTCGTCTACCACAAGACACCTCTTGCCGGAAAAATCATAGTCCTTCGCAATGTCTTCTCTTGCCTCTTCATCGGTCTTTTTTTCAAACTCCGGTTTCGCGGCGCAGCGAATCGTAAACGTAAAAACGCTCCCTTCTCCTTCCCTGCTTTTAATGGTGATATCACCGCCCATCATCTCCACCAGACTCTTGCTGATCACCAGGCCCAGACCGGTACCGCCGTAGTTTCGCGTAATACCGCCGTCGGCCTGCTCAAAGGGCTGGAACAATTTTTCGATTTGCCGCTCGCTGATACCGATGCCGTGATCGACAACCTCAAAGCGGTAAGTGCTGAAGCCCTGCTCGTGTTCCAGTTCGCGGACATTGAGAAAAACCTCGCTTCCCTCAGGGGAGAATTTAACCGCGTTGGAAAGAATATTGATCAACACCTGGTTGAGTCTGAGGACGTCGCTTGACAAGCCGTCGTTCCGTATTTCTTCGACATTAAGGCGTATAGCGATGTTCTTCTCTCTGGACCTGGAAAGCATCATGGAGAGCACAAAGTCAAGGCTTGCGGCAAGGGAAAATTCGCTGATATCCAGGGTGAGTTTGCTCGATTCAATTTTGCTGAAATCAAGTATGTCATTGATGACGCCTAACAGATGTTTCGAGGAACCTTCAATCTGTTCAATGCAGTTGCGGATTTTTTTCGTCTCTTCGGCGCTCTTGGCGATCTGGGTCATGCCGATAATCGCGTTCATGGGGGTGCGGATTTCGTGACTCATGCGGGAGAGGAAGTCGCTCTTGGCGCGGCTCGCGGCCTCGGCGTTGAGTTTTGCCTGGGCAAGCTGGGTAACGTCGCTTAGAAGCAGGATCGCGCAGACGGAATACCGCCCCGGCACGGCGCTGCCCGCCCGCTGCAGGTTCAATAAAAAGTTATCCCCCCCGTTCGCGCCCAGCATGGCAATATCGGTGATAAAGGGCAGCGGCTCGTGAACAGCCGGATCAAAAATAACCGCCGCCTTCGGGTCCAGGGTATCCCCCGGCAATCCGCCGCCGCTTCCGGCGATCTGTTCAAGCAGCCCCGGATCTTTTGCCTCCAGGCCGTGGATAATGAGAAATTCGTCCATGGCGCGGTTGTGGTAGAGCATTTCCCGCTTTTCATTGAACAGGGCCATGGCCACGGGAATCGCGTCAAGATACGAACAGATAACATCCAGGGAGTCGTTTACACCGGAGACGATTTTGGAGAAATCCCCCTCAAAAGCGACAAGCTGTGCGCGTTGATCCAGCCGGCCCGCGCCGATGGCGTGGATTGTTTGCTCGATCTCGCCGATGCTTCCCCCGATAAAGCGGGACATGGAAACAAAGGCCCCCGCAAGCTGGCCGATCTCATCATTACGACCGATGAGATTCCGGGGGAACATATCGTTAAAAAGGCCCCGGCTGATCCGGCGGGCGTTTTCGGTAATTACCCACAAGGGCTTTGTGAGGACGTGGTCGATAAAAAAATTGGATATAAACGTAAAACACACCAGCAGCACGAGGGTGATAAGAATACTGATAAACACCCCCTGGCGTATCGCCGCCATAAAATCGTTCCGGGGCGTTTCGATGACCAGTGACCAGCCGGTTCCCCGTATCGGGGCAAAGGCGTAAATTTTTTGTTCGCCGACGCCGCCGAGGCTCTTGGAATCGATCTGCCCCAGGCTTGCCATCAGCAAAATATCTTCCAGTTCCGGCCTGTGCGGAGATTGGGAAAACACAGACTCTCCGAACCGGATTTTGTCCATATTCTGGTGGGCCATAAATTTTCCCTGTTCATTGATGATATAGGCGGTACTGCCGGAAGAAATATTGATATTGCCCAGCACGTCGTGCAGCACATTGTAGTGGTAGCTTCCCACCAGATAATGGGATATTTCCCTTTCCCTGAAAAGCGGCGTCCCGATAACAATTTCAATGTCCCCGCTTAAACCTACATGCACATCCTCAATGACGAGGTTGCGGGTTTCCCGCATTTTCGTATAGACCGTTTTATTTTGAATACCCGGCGGACACCGCCGCTTCCCCGTTTCCAGTAAACCATCCGCGTTATACAGGCCCAGCCAGACGAACTCAATTCCCGATTCAACCAGATCAAGCGCCTGCTGTTTTTTCTCAGGCGGCGCTTTCGGATCGGCAAGCTCCGCGTTGTCCGCTATCAGAAATATCCGGTCCGCCAGCATGTGGAGATACCCCTGAACGCTCATGGCGGTAGTCTTTGCCAGGGGCCGCATGATCTCAAGGAGGATGGCGTCGGAGAGGTAATTCATAAAACTGATCATGATGAGTACCATGGCAAAGGCCAGTACGGCTACGGCCAGAATGGTGGTAATCGTGATCTTGGTACGAAGGCTGATTCGCTTCACTGTCCAACCTTAATGGACAGGGGCCGGCGCCGTGCCGTGCCGCTCGCCGCCGAAACTCACCATGCGGGGTCCGGTGTCGCCCCGCCGGGCGTTTTCAAGCGCCGCGTCCGCAAGTCTTAAAAATGTCCTGTACGAGTCGGAGGCTCCCGAAAGAGCGTCAATCCCCTCCGTTCCCTGCCGGGTAAGGAGCTGCCCGGCATAGTAGCGGGTATAGGCGTTTGGATAGCTGCCGCTGGCGGCGTTCATCAGCCGCATGTAATTCATGTCCCAGGATTTGACAAGCCCCGATGGGTTAAAGGCGTTATACTCCACCATGCATATCTTCCCGCTGGAAATAGAGAGCGTCACATACTCCTTCCAGCCGTGACTGTCGAATTCGGCGGCTTCCGCCGTATAGTAACCGTCCTTTAGGGCGGTACTGTTTCCGCCGCAGGACATATACAGGGCCGCGAGAAAAATCAATGGAACCAGGCGCTTTTTCCCCATCATGCTCACTCTTTCCAAAAACCCTCAAAATCCAACCGATTCTCTCAATGATAACACGATCTACAGAAAACGCAAAGGGGAAAAAGGAGTTTTGTCACGGAAAAAGGAGTTTACAAGACCCGCATTTAGCATGCATACTTTTGTTATGACCGGAAAAGAACTTTTAGCGAAAATCGATTCTCCGCGCGCCGGGGAGCTGTTTGCCGATCTTTATGGCGGCGGCAAAGGGGAAACAGACGCGGCCCGGCGGCGCTACAGGGCGCTCATCGAGCAAATGCTGCGGCCGGAAGATTTTCCCGCCGTGGAGCTTGCCGCATCTGATGAAAACCTGCGGGTATTTAGCGCCCCCGGCAGGACAGAGCTGGGGGGCAACCATACCGACCATAACCAGGGCAAGGTGCTGGCCGCCTCGATTCAACTGGACAGCGTTGCCATTGTGCGGGCCAGGAAGGACAGGACGGTGTTTTTTCGTTCCACCGGTTATCCCGATGTAAAAGTGAGCCTGGCGGACGCAGCGGGCGCGCCGGACCTCAAGCCGAAGGCGGAAGAACAGGGGATGACCGAGGCGCTGGTCCGGGGCATTGCCGCCGGGCTGGGCCGCCGGGGGCGTGATGTCGGCGGGTTTTCCGCCAACGCGGATTCCACAGTGCTGCCCGGTTCGGGGCTTTCGTCTTCCGCCGCGGTGGAGGTTCTCCTGGGCCGGATTTTTGACTGCCTGTACGGGGACGGAAAAGAGAGCGCCCTGGAAATCGCCCGGATCGGGCAGATTGCGGAGAATGTCTTTTTCGGCAAGCCCTGCGGCCTTATGGATCAGGCCGCCTGCGCTTCCGGCGGCGCGGCGGCCATTAACTTTGCCGACGCCGCGCGTCCTGAACTGCGGCAGATCAACTTCGATTTATCCGCCGCGGATTATGTGCTCTGCGTGGTAAACACGCGGGGAAGCCACGCCGACCTGACGCCGGATTATGCCGCCATTCCCTCGGAGATGAAAGCGGCGGCGGCTTTTTTTGGCAAGGCGACACTGAGCGAACTTGATCGGGAGACTGTGCTGGCCGGGGCCGCGGAACTGCGGAAGGCCGCCGGAGACCGCGCCGTGCTGCGGGCCATTCATTTTTTCGATGAGAACGAGCGGGTGGACGCCATGGCCGCCGCCCTTGACGCCATGGACAGGGCCGCCGGAACTGAAGAAAAGCAGCGGGCCTTAAACCGCTATCTGGAACTGGTCAATGAATCCGGAAACTCTTCATGGGAACTGCTGCAAAACGTATACTCCCCCCGCAGTCCCGCGGCCCAGGGCCTCAGCCTGGCACTGGCGCTGACTAACAATTTTTTCCGCAGGCGCGAATTGCGGGGCGCGTGCCGTGTCCACGGCGGCGGCTTCGCCGGAACCGTCCAGGCGTACCTTCCCATTGACGCCATGACCGCCTACCGCGCAATGATCGAAACGGTGTTTGGCCCCGCTTCGCTTACGCCGCTGCGGATCCGGCCGCTGGGTTCGATAGAGCTGCATTTTTAGGCGGAAAAACCGCAAGAGACTGGTCCAAAACCGTGCCCCCGGCTATGCCGGGAACGTGAGCGCGCAGTCAATCAGTTTTGGAACAGGCTCAAGTTACTGTAAGTACAGCGAGCGGCCAATTGACAATATCAGGAGGATGTGGTAATTTGTCCCTGTATCGGTCCAGTAGCTCAGGGGATAGAGCGGCCGCCTCCTAAGCGGCAGGTCGGCCGTTCGATTCGGCCCTGGATCAGGGCGCCGGTTCTATACAGCCTAAATCCTTCAATAATATTAATTTACAGAAAGGAGTGGTTATGGTACAGCGTAATCCCTGCATCGCGAATATAAAGACGGCTTATCTCTTTCCCGAAATCGCCAGGCGGCGGCGGGAATACGCGGCGGCCCATCCGGGGGTGAGGATTATCAGTCTGGGCGTTGGGAACACCACCGAGCCGGTTTTCCCCCACACGGGCGGCGGACTGTCCGCGGGGGCCGCGGCGCTGGCCGCTTCGGAAACCTATACGGGCTACGGCGACGAGCAGGGCTTGACCGCGCTGCGGGAAAAAATCGCCGCGGTACTGTACAAAGGCATGGTTGCCGCCGACGAGGTGTTTATTTCCGATGGGGCCAAGTGCGATATTGGCCGGCTGCAGCTTCTTTTCGGCGCGGGGACTCAGGCGGCAGTGCAGGATCCCTCGTACCCGGTCTATGTGGACGGCTCGGTGCTGATAGGGGCCGCGGGCGGGGCAATACAGGGCGCGGTCTACCGGGGCCTCACCTATCTTCCCTGCGTTGAGGAAAACAACTACTTCCCCGACCTTGACCTGATTCCCCCCAACGGCCTTGTCTACTTCTGTTCCCCCAATAACCCTACCGGCGTGGTGTCGGACCGGAAACAGCTTGCAGCCCTCATAGAGGCCGTCCGCGGCAAAGGTTCAATCATCATCTTTGACGCCGCTTACTGCGAATATATCCGTGACCCCGCTCTCCCCAGGAGTATTTATGAAATCGAAGGGGCAAAGTCATGCGCCATTGAGGTGAACTCGTTTTCCAAGTCGGCGGGCTTTACCGGCGTGCGCCTCGGCTGGTCCGTGGTTCCCAAAGACCTTACCTATGTGTCGGGGGAAAGTGTCAACGCCGACTGGAACAGGATATGCACTACGATCTTCAATGGCGCGTCCAACATCGCCCAGGCGGGGGGGCTGGCCGCCCTTGACGATGAGGGCCTCAAAGAAACACGCGCCCTTACCGACTTCTATCTTGGTAACGCGAAACTCATCAGGGGCGCCCTGCGGCGTCTTGAGATAAGCTGCGTGGGGGGCGACAATTCCCCGTATATCTGGGCGCATTTCCCCGGCAGGGATAGTTGGGATGTCTTTTCGGAGATACTTGAAAAATGCCAGGTAGTATGCACTCCCGGCGCGGGCTTCGGTCCCACCGGGCAGGATTTTATCCGCTTTTCCGCCTTCGGCCACCGCGCCGACGTGGAGGAAGCCTGTACACGGCTGGGCAATTTGAAACAGGGGACGCAAAAAATCAACCGGTAATTTTATTCTTCCAGAGAATGTTACGCGATGTTTTCAGTTTTCCGGTTTTCAGGAGATGGCGGATAGACTGAGCGGCCTGTTCCTGAGACCAGCGGGTCTTTTCCGCCCGGGCTAAAATGCCGGCGGCCTCGTTTATTGTGTAGGATCTTTTGTTTTTCCTGAAAAATTCCATCAGGGCCGGTTCTTCCCGCAGATGGGATCTTGCCTGATTTTCGCAGACATCACAGCACAGCGATTCGGGGCTTTCGTTTTCACCCTCGTAATCAAGCATTTTAAGGAGCGCTTGTCTGCGGCATCCGCCGGTGTTCCCGGCGTAATCCAGCAAAGCCGCAATACGCCTCCGATCCGCCCCGGTTTTAGCCCGCCTGAGGCTTGCCTCATCATCAGGCCCCCAAAGGAGTACGGCCGTTGACTGGCCGCCGTCCCGTCCCGCCCGTCCCGCTTCCTGCAAATACGCTTCCACCGAAGGCGGGCAATCCCGGTGTATAACGGTACGTATATCCGCCTTGTCTACCCCCATCCCGAAAGCGCAGGTTGCGACCAACACCGCCTCACCGTTATGCAAAAACCATTTTTCCACAGCGGTTTTTTCTTCCCTGCTTAAACCGGCGTGGTAGAATTTTATTTCGTTGTACCAGGCTTTTCCCGTTTCCCGCAGTTCGTTTCTGAGGTATCCGGCAAGCTTCTCCGTACCCGGCCTGGAAGAGCAGAACACAATCGCGGGACGCCCGTTTGTTATGAGCAAATCCCTTACCGCCATATCCCGGACTATGCAGCCATTCGCCGTGTAGGTAATATTGGGCCGGTCAGGATTGCCGATGATCTCGCCGGCCCCGGTATCGCCAAAGATATATTTTCTGATTTTTTCCAGCACGGGCGCGCCGGCGGTAGCGGTGAACGCGGTCACCAGGGGGGATTTAACAGCTTTTATAATAGCGCCGATTTCAAGATAACTCGGCCTGAAACTTTCCCCCCATTCGCTGACGCAGTGGGCCTCGTCTATCACCGTATGGATAATTTGTATATGCTCAAGCCGGCTCATCACCTGGGGGGTAAGCAGCGTCTCCGGATTGGTGATGATGAATTTGCTTTGTCCCTGCCGCAGCTTTTCCCAGATTGAGTCCCGCTCCTCTTTGGTCTGTCCCCCGCGGAGTATCACCGGCGAAAATCCTCGTTCCCGCAGGCGGCGTTCCTGGTCGGTCATTAAAGACAGGATGGGGTAGATCACCAGGGTCGGCCCGTCCATAAGCATGGCGGGCAGTTGAAAACAGAGGGATTTTCCCGCCCCGGTGGGCAGAATCACAATCTGCCGCCCCAGACATTCCCGGTCAGAGAAGGCTTCCGCCGCCTCCGCCTCCGCCGCGCTTTCTCCCGCCGTTTCTTCCGAAGCGGTCCCACCCTCTCCGTCCGGCCAATGAATCGGAATCCCCGCGGCCTGTGCCGCTTCAAGAATATTCGCCACTACCAGCCGCTGATAGGGAAACAGGTAACAAAGGCCGAACAGGCGGCTTACCGCCCCGCTTAAGGGGTCCGCTTTTTCGGGAGCCGGTTCCTGTAATTCGCTGCCGCTCATTTTTGCCTCCAACGTATATATGGAGCGAACGTGCGGTTTTGCTTTAGTGAAAATGGGGGAAATAATTTTCGGGATTATACCATCACGTATACCTGGCAACAAGTGTATAAAATAGCATAGAATCAGATATGGCAATAACCCAGTTAATGTTTTAGTTTAAAAAATGGATAAAGTTTAATATTAAGC
>JAISYA010000089.1 GCA_031270205.1 Treponema sp. | reverse complement strand
CGGGCAAAACAGTAAAACCAGGAGAGATACTTTTCCAACAGCGGTTTGAGGGGTTCAAGATCAAAATAACGCAGATATTTGCCGTAGTTGGTATGATAGCTCATTACCAGGGGAAGATCACGGGTAACGGCGTAGCGCATACCCCGAAAGCCGATTCCCAGCTCGGTACTTACATGAATCAGATCCGGCTTGAAGTCATCGCAGATTTCGTTGATTTCCCAGAAGGCGGGAAAGGCCAGACGGCTTTCCGGGGAGAGCCATGTTTTCAGCCCTTTGAAGCGGTACAGGTTCCGGTAAGCGGAAAGGCGGCTTTCCCCATGGGGAAGCATCTCTTCATTTTCGTAGGCCGGGGTAAAAACCGCATGGTGGATACGTTTTTCGTCAAGGTAGGCGCCAAGTCTGGACAGGGTATTGGTTACCCCGTTTACTTCCGGAGTGTAGGTATCGGTAAAATACGCAATTCTCATCAGATCCTCCTTCTGTATTAAACCTGGCGTAATGATGCCGGTTGATTGTAAGAATCTGAATAAAGAAAAGTAAAATTTTGGTAAAAAAAAGGCCGCGGAAATTGACAGCAGCCGGTGAGCTGGGGGATATTCGAAAGTCTGGGTTAATACCCCACGGCAAGCTGCGCTTGCCAGGCTTGCCGCGGCTCAAATGCCGCAACGCTTTCAAAAATTTGGTGTTAAACCAGACGGTATAATAAATTTCCTCTCGAACGTTAAAATACCTATAATCCGCACCGTTCCAGAAGATCGGGGTTATCAAGTATTTCGGTGGTTTTTCCTTCGGCGCATACAGAGCCGTTCCGCAGAATAATAACCCTGGAACACAAAGCGCGGGCAAGATCAAAATCATGGGTGGCGATCATCATGGTATGGGTAAGCGTGTTCAGGGCGGCTACAAGAGCCCTGCGGGAACGGGTGTCCAGGAACGCGCAGGGTTCGTCAAGCAGGAGGACTTCCCCTTCCATAACGAGAACACCGGCCAGGGCAGCGAGGCGTTTTTCGCCGCCCGAAAGATGATAAACCGGACGTTTCAGAAGGTGTGGAATACGCAAAACGGCAGCGGTATCGTTCACTCTTTTTGTGATGGTTTCTTTATCCATGCCGAAATTGCGCGGGCCAAAACAAAGGTCATCTTCAACGGTGGGCATAAAGAGCTGGTCATCGGGGTTCTGGAACACGAAGCCCACAAGCCGCCGTATTTCGTCAATACGCGCTTTGGTTACGGGAATGCCGCCGATGGTGAGATTCCCCGATGACGGAAAGAGAATCCCCGCCAGGGTAAGGAGCAGAGTCGATTTCCCCGCGCCGTTTTGCCCCAGAAGCGCGACCCGCTCTCCCCGGTTAAGGGTAAAGCTCAGTTCATGAAGCGCGGCGGCGTCTCTTGAGTATCCCGCAGTGAGTTTTTCAGCGCGTATCACCGGAACATCCCCGCAGCTTTCGTGAAGAACCGCGCCGGCCCAAAGACTCTGGCGGCAGCAATAAGAAACAGCATGATCAGGATGAATGCCGTGTCCCGGAGATGCCACTTTTGCGCTTCTATACCGGCGCCGCCTGAGCGGTATACGCCGTCGAAACCTCTCAGCCGCATGGCATTGTAGACCCTGTCGGCGCGGTCAAAACTGCGCAGCAAAAGCTGCCCGAGAAAACTTCCCGCGTCACGTAACTTTACTCCTTTTGATGAGCGGCGCGAACGGAGACGGTACGCGGTGAGCATTGCCGACGACTCCCCCGCAAGAACCGCAATGTACCGGCGGGTCATTAAAAATTGCAAAGCCAGGAGTTTCGGCATTCCCGCCCTGACAAGGACCGCGCAGAGGGAGACGAAAGGCGTTGTGGCGCTCAGGATCATCACGGCGGAAACCGAAAGCAGGGTTTTGAAAAAAAGGGAAACGCAGGAGATCATGCCTCCGGTGATCGTTACGCTGCCTATCATGAACGCCGAAGCGCGGTCATAAAAAATGTTTCCAATGCCTATAGCAAGCGCGAAAGGAAGCGCCGCAAGGGAGCGGAAAAGAACCGGCCGCAAGGGTATTCCCGAAATAGTCAGCATGAGGACGGGGTAAAAAGCCATGAATAAAAGGGAATTTATATCACGGCCCGGGAAAGATACCACTGTAACGATAAAAGTCAGCGTACAGACAAGTTTTGCCCCCGGATGCAGGATATGGGCGGGAGAATTCCCGCCCGTGCCCTCAGACGATGCGTTTTCGTAACGCCGCTTTCCTGATAACAAAACCGATCCCCCCGGACAGAATCACCGCGATCACGCTGCCAACGACTCCCGCTACAGAAGTTCCGGCAGGTGAATCCGCCGCGCCGCCTGAGAATGCGTAATCCGGCATGAAAGCGGTTTTCTCCACCGCCCGGGAAGCCGCTTCATATACGCCTCCTTCCCGCTCCAGTTCCGCAGTCCCCGCAACGCCTTCCATGGACCACTCAAGGCCGTCGGGAAAGGCTGAGGCAAAAAGGGACAAAAGCCCGCCCGTAATGGCCGCTGCTATAGCCAGAGAGATAATTACCTTCCTCATGGAAAGAGACGGCGCAAGCGGTTCTGCCGAAACAGCGCCGGAGATCAATTCCGGCCTGACCGCGTGAATATAACAAAGCACTGCGGCGGTGACGATTCCTTCCACAAGCCCGATAGCCAGGTGTATGGGCTGCATTAACAACACAAAACTTGAGAAGGGAAGTTCCGTAACGCCGGATATCAATGTCTCCAGAACCACGCAGAAGGCGCCCGCCTGAAGTCCCAGCGCCACCGCCGCGATAGACGCCGCGATGATACGCTTCTTCGACTGGCCGTTGCCGGCTATTGGTTTGTAAATAAACTGAAACGCGAGAATACAGGCCATAACGCCCATGTTAAACACGTTGCACCCGTAGGCCAGAAGCCCCCCATCGGCGAAAAAGAGACATTGAATCAGCAGCACCGCCGCCAGGGTAAGCAGGGCCGGAAAAGGCCCCAGAATAGCCGCCAGCAGGATTCCGCCGCCGATATGCCCGCTTGAACCCGTACCAGGAATGGTAAAGTTGATCATCTGGGCGGCGAAGATAAATGCGCCCATCACCCCCATTACCGGTATCTTCTTTTCATCCATAACGCCGGTTTTTTTAACGGCATATCCAATCGCGGCCGCGCTTGCCGCGAGCATTGTTCCGCCTACAGCGGGCGAAACCAGCGCGTCAGCCATGTGCATAATAACTCCATATAAAAATAAAAAAGCCATGAAGATCAGTCCGATTCAAATCCGACTATACGCCTTCATGGCTTTCTTCCCTACTCCCCTGCCTTCAGACGGGGAAGAAACAGATCATCCAAACCGGTTCTGCCTAAATCAGGTATACTTCATCTTCTTTTTACTCCTTGTTCATGAGGTTGATTCATGTGCCGGAGTTCATTTTTGCCTTCCCCGTTCATCAGGGCGCCCGGTAGATAATTTTATAGTAAAACTTAATGGTAACTTTAAGTCAAGAGGAAAAACAAACATATCCAAAGGCCGCCGCTGTTTCGCACCGGCAGGCGCCCGATTACACCGCCAAAAACAAAATCCCCATTGCCGGCCATCACCTGTTTTACCCGGCCATCGGGGACGCGCAGGCGCGGGAAGGGGTCCGGGGATATACCTTCATTCCCGCCCGGTAGCGATTTCGGGGAGTATTTGGGCAGAACATCACTCCAGTTTAACCACATTCCATACCGCCGGCGTTTCCTGGCCGAGCCGCCAGAAGCCGACCGAGCCGACGCCCATGGATTTGTACATTTCCATGCGGGCGGCAAGGGAATAATCGTCTTCATAGTAGACTTTGACCCGTACCGGAAGCGTGTAATCAAAAGTGGGGATGCCGTTTTCCCGCCATATTTCGGTTACCCGGTTTTCGTGAATGACGTCTTCGACGCCGGAGTAAATCAGGGCGCGGGAAGGGTTGACGTCGCCCCAGGCGCGGCCGTAAAAAGGGATGCCCATGATCAGCTTCTCCCTGCCGATAACGCTCAGGGCGTATTGCGCTATCCGTCTGCACCAGGAGAGGGACGCAATCGGGCCGGGTTCGCTCGTGGACCAATGCTCGTCATAGGCCATAACGAGGATGCGGTCAACCAGGGGTTTGATCTTTTCATAATCATATACGTCGTCGGCGATTTTTCTGTACCGGGCCTTAAGAGCAATGGTGAACAGCTTGCTTCCCAGACCGGCGCGCAGCTCTTTCAGAAAGGAAAGAAAATTCTCGCCGTCCCGCTGGGGGATCAGTTCAAAATCAATTTGCAGGCCGTCGTACTCTTTTGCCGCGGCAAGCAGGTCGGCGACCAAAGCTCTGCGCTCGGCGCTGCCGGGGACAAGCACAAAATGGGTCAGCGAATAGCTGTTGCAGGCAACAACCAGATGGACCCGCCCGGCAAAGGCCGGCAGATTCCGGCGGTGGGGTACATCCGTGAGCCCGCCGTAGGAATCGATCTCCGCGCCGAAGTACCCTATATCCGAGAGCGGGAGATCCCTGGTCAAAGCCGATTCCCGGCCCGCCACCACATAGGCCCACACTTCAGCAAAAGAAGATACGGGCAGGCTTTCATTTACCGGGGGAAGATCGATAAACGGCGCCGGCTCTTCCTCCGTTAGCTGCTGTTCCTGTTCCTGCTCCTGCTCCTGCTCCACAATATCCCGGCTTTCTTCAATAACTGCGGGCGCGGAACGGCAGGAGAGGGAAAGGAGAAAAACAAACCATACGAGCGCGAATGCCGGATATTTCATTTCCCGGTATTATACCATTAACGACCGGCGGATTTCAACTATACCCTTCAGTACCATTTCAAAATGAGGTGTCTCGCCGATGCCCTGTGTACCTACATCAGCGCTTCCAGATCGATTTCGCCCGCGGTGCAGGGGACGGTAACGCCCCAGTTTTCCAGCACTTCGGGGTGGACCTCGCCGAATACGCCGATTTCGCGGCCCCGGTACAAAACGGCGGCGGCCCGGCCCGGGATAAAGCGGGGGTCGCCTGATTCCCGCACCTCGTATTCGCGGGAAAGGTAATAGCAGAGAGTCTGAAGCTGGCCCGCCGCGGTGTTAAAGTTGGCGTCCTTGTCCGCGTGCAGAAAACCCGCGTACTGGCGAGTGACGGTTCCGTAGTTTTCGGCCTCGTCCCTATAGGCTACTTTGCCGATTTCAAAAATCCGGTGGGGGTAGGCCGAGTGGCCCGAAACGGATTCGCTTGCCATAAGAGAGGCCAGCACCGAATCCCGCACGTACTCGTAGTTTTCGGTCATGGGGTTGGATATGCGGATGATCCTCCCGCCGTCGCCCCGCATGTTTTCAACGAGGTCCTTGCGGGAACCCAGATAGTTGTAGATCATCTCCTGATAGCCCATGCCGGTGAGAATTTCCTTGATCCTTCTGCTGTACAGGGTGACGGGGCTGAGCCGCCCCATGGTAAAGTCGCCGGGGCGCACGGGCTTAAACGAATGAAGCGAGCGGCCGATCATTATGTCTTCGGCGACATCGGCGGCATGGAGAAAGTCGTTGCGGTACTCAGGCGGCCAGGCCCGCACGCCCTCGCTTTCGCCCGACGCGCTCCCCCGTTCAAGGCCGGCGGCTTTTTCAGCGCGTACCCCCATACGGGCAAGCGAGCGCACGCACTCGTCCGCGCCCAGGTTTTCGCCGAGGAATTTTGCGACCCGGGCCAGCGAGCAGAACACCGGCTCCTGGAAGTACCAGGGCGTGACAACGTTCCCGCCGAAAGGCGTGTCGTACTCGTATTCGATTTCCACCGGCTCAATGGTAAAGCCGTTGTCTGCCAGATCGCAGGCCACAATGGAAAGGGCGAGCGTTACCGGGTGGATGTCCGTGCCGGTAATTTCCACAAACAAATCCGTATCCCCCACCTGCACCGCGCCGAGGCTCGCGGAATTAATGATCGGCGGATAGGAGAGGACCTCTCCCCGCGAGTCGGTTAACAGGGGGTGGATAGGCTCATGCTCCTGAATAAAGGCATATTCCTTCCCCTTGGGGTGCCGCTTGAGTATTTCCCGCAGGGAGAGGGGCGTCTCCCATTGCAGCGGCACAAAGGAAACGCTGTCCGGGTCCACGCCCTTGTAGATGACCGGCCATTCGATCATGGAGATGCGGTACAGGCCCATGGAGATGGTCCGCCGCTTCCGCCCAAAATTCCACGCCAGCTTTTCCTGGGTCTGTATCATGTCGCGCAACATGGGATCGGTGATCGTCTTGCCGCCCGCGATAAAACCCGCCATGTACGGCCGCACCTGTTTAACGCTTTGTTTGACTTTGACTTTCCGCCCCGTTTTTTGTACGCCGCCGGGCCGCGAAAAAAAGGGATACTCCGGTATACCGCCGCCGCCGTACACCCGTAGCTGCCGGGCGCAGCCCGCCGTTCCCCAGAGATCGGGCCGGTTGGTATCGTTCAGTTCTATTTTGAGGATCCGCTCCGCCAAGGGGAGACTTTTGTCGCTGTCCTCATCAAGCTCCGCCTTGGCGCAGCTCAGGGCTTCCTCAAAGGCTTCCCGGTTTTCCCGCAGGCGGCCCCGGCCTTCCGGGTCGGCCAGCGCGTAGAAAACTTCCTCGTTGACTTCAATTTTGGGCATAGCGTGTTTTCCTTATTACGGGGATTGTACCTTATTTTGCGCCGGAACGTCTACGAGACGCCGGCGCCAAACGCACAGAAATTGGTAAGCACGGACCCTCTTCCAAGCCTGAAGGGGATCCTCTTCCAACGCGAACTTGTCCGTGGTTTTTCCGCTTTTCCTATATTCAGCGGATAAAGTTGGTCCTCGGCCGGGCTGTTGCGGCGGGAAGGGGGATTTCCTTTTTTCCCAGAGCCAGGGCCTTGATGAGCCAGGCCATATTCCGGGCGGCGTTTTCGGCAATGAAGATTCCCTCTTTGTCCTCAGCCAGTTCTTCGGGGCTGTTGCCGTGTACCACGCCCCAGTAAATTGAGGGGGTGATGACCGCCCCGGCCAGATTGAAGTAATTGTTCAACTGGTGGAAGACGTTGATGCCCCCCGATCGGCGGCAGGAAACCAGCGCCGAAGCGGGCTTGAAGTCAAGCCGCAAGCCGGAAAAAAACAGCCGGTCAAGAAAACATTTAAAATTACCGGCGATGCCGCCATAATACACCGGCGAGCCGATGATAATGCCGTCGGCGCCGGCCGTCATTTCCGCGGCGCGGTTCACCAAATCATCGTCAAAAACGCATTTCCCCAGTTCCTTGCATTTCCGGCAGTCAATACAGCCCCTGATGTCCTCTCCGGCCTGGACTATCCCGGTTTCAATCCCTTCTTTTTCAAGCGCGCTTGCCATAAGCGAAAGCGCTTTCTGAATTACCCCGTAATTATGGGGACTACCGTTAAAAGCGATCACTTTCATGCCTGCCTCCATTTGTGTAAGGATAACGGATTACGCACCGCGGCGCAACCGCCGCCCGGGTGGTCTCTTCGGGTCCTTGTCCGCCTGAGCCGAAAAACGTATACTCAAGACCGGCAGAATGAGCCTCCGCGGGGCAAGCGGTATAAACGTAGCGTTAGTTCGATCCGAGGCTCGTTCGAATAATATAAAAGAATTTGAGTGATTATGACAGAAAACAGGCGCGAAGCGGCAGCCGATCCGGAAAGCGGAGGCGTATTTTGAAAATCGGCGAACGTATCAAGCAAAGAATGACCTTTTCCTTCGAGGTGTTTCCGCCCAAGGAAGACGACGGAATCCCTGGGCTGCAAGCGGAACTGAAAGAACTGTTCCGTTTCAGCCCGGATTTTGTCAGTTGTACTTACGGGGCCGGGGGCACGAATGCGGGAAAAAGCAGGGAGATTTGCAAGTTTATCGCCGGCAGCGCGGTAACCTGCATGAGCCACTTTACCTGTATCGGGAACAGTAAACGGGATATTCTTGAGATTGTCAAGAGTTACATCGATCTGGGAATCGAAAACTTTTTGCCCCTGCGCGGCGACTTTCCCAAAGACCCGCAGACGGGCAAGGCGCGAACAAACACGGACGGTGATTTTGAACACGCCAACTTCCTCATCGGCTTCCTTAAAGAAAACTTCCCCGCAATCTCGATGGGCTGCGCGGGCTATGCTGAAAAACACATCCTGGCCCCCTCGCTCGAATCGGACATCGCATTCCTCAAGGCCAAGCAGGATGCCGGCGCGGAATTTATCATGCTGCAGCTCTGCCACGACATCAGCGCCTTTTCGCGCTTCCGTGAAAAATGTTACAGGGCCGGCATACGCCTCCCCATGGTGATGGGCCTGATGCCCGTTCTTTCACGCGACTCCATTATCAACATGACGGTCTCCAACGGCTGTTCCATTCCCCCGGAACTGGCGGCCATCATCGGGAAGTATACGCCGGTGCGCGGCGCAAGCGAAGTGGTGGTCAGGGAAACGGCCGCGGACTTCAAAAAGGCCGGCATGGAATACACGGTTAAATCCCTTTGGGGCTACATGGCCGCCGGTGTTGACGGCATCCACATCTACACCCTGAACCGTAGCCCCGATGTGGCGAAGATCGTCAGCGATTCCGGAATAAAAACCACAGTGGTCCGCGGTAAGATTTCTTGAGCTGTGTAAAACAAGATACTTTTATTTCAAGGAGTAAAATATGACCGGCGACGGCGTAAAAAAAATCACGAAGAAAGACAACGGCGATATTATCTCTGACATTGAAATCGCCCGGTCGGTTTATCCTGAACATTCGGATACTATTCCGGAAGTGGCCAGGCGGGCTAATATCCCCGGCCGGTACCTTGAACAGTACGGCAATTTCAAGGCGAAAGTTGATTATAGTTATTTAACCGACCACAAACACGACCGGGACGGAAAACTGGTCCTTGTTACCGCCATCACTCCCACCCCCGCGGGCGAGGGAAAAACCACTACGACGGTGGGATTGGCCGACGGCCTCAAGCTCCTCGGCAAAAAAGTGATAGTGGCGCTGCGCGAGCCTTCCCTCGGGCCGGTGTTCGGCGTCAAGGGCGGGGCCGCGGGCGGCGGCTGGGCGCAGCTTATCCCCATGGAAGACATCAACCTGCACTTTACCGGCGACTTCCACGCGGTAGGCGCGGCGAATAATCTGCTTGCGGCCATGATCGACAACCACATCTACCAGGGCAATAAGCTCAACATCGATCCGCGTAAGATCACCTGGCGCCGCTGCGTTGACATGAACGACCGGCAGCTCCGCTTTATCGTGGACGGGCTTGGCGGCAAGGCAAACGGCGTTTCCCGCGAAGACGGCTACGACATTACCGCTGCCAGCGAAATCATGGCGATTCTCTGTCTGGCGTCCGGCATCGACGATCTTAAAGCGCGGCTTGCCCGCATCGTTGTGGGCTATACCTACGGGAAGCGCAAAGACGGCGCGGAAAAGCCCGTTACCGCGGGGCAGCTTAACGCGCAGGGCGCAATGGCTGCGCTGCTCAAGGACGCGCTCAAGCCGAATCTGGTGCAGACGCTGGAAGGCACTCCCTCGTTTGTACACGGCGGCCCCTTTGCCAATATTGCCCACGGCTGTAACTCCGTCATGGCGACGCGCTTTGCCCTCAAGCTCGGAGACTACGCGATTACCGAAGCCGGTTTCGGCGCGGACCTGGGCGCGGAGAAATTCTTCGACATCAAGTGCCGCTTCGCCGGTCTTACCCCTTCGGCGGTGGTCATCGTGGCGACGGTACGCGCGCTCAAGAGACACGGCGGCGTTTCCGGGGCGGAACTTAACAGCGAAGGCCTCAAGGCCCTTGAAGCGGGGCTGCCGAATCTGCTCCAGCACATCGAAAATGTCACCGGTGTGTACGGCCTCCCCGCGGTGGTCGCCATCAACGCCTTCCCCACGGACACAAAGGCCGAACTTGACCTGGTAGCAAAAATGTGCGGGGAGAAGGGCGTCAAAGCGGTGCTTTCTGAAGTGTGGGCCAGGGGCGGCGAGGGCGGAAAAGCCCTCGCGGAAAAAGTAGTGGAACTGTGCGAGCAGCAGTCGACGTTCAAGTTCAGCTACGAACTGAGCGGCGGCATCAGGGACAAGATCGAAGCCATAGCCGTGCGCATCTATCACGCCCGGGGCGTAGACATACTTCCCGACGCGCAGAAGGACATTGACCAGCTTGAAAAAAACGGCTACGGCAATATCCCCGTTTGTATGGCGAAAACCCAATACAGTTTTACCGACGATCCCGCCAAACCGGGCGCGCCCCGGGACTGGCGGCTCACGGTGCGCAAGGTAACGGTTTCCGCGGGCGCGGGCTTCATCGTAGCGCTTACCGGCGAAATTATGACGATGCCCGGTCTTCCCCCTGTTCCGGCAGCCGAAAAGATCAACGTGGACAATACCGGAAAAATCGCAGGGCTGTTCTAAAACGCGGTTAATGGCCTCCGCGGGGCGGCCTGGCAAGCGCAGCCTGCCTTGAAAACGGCGTTGTGTCTTCTGCGCTTGATTGGAAGGCCGG